>JBEVDE010000404.1:0-5259 GCA_040514175.1 Allosphingosinicella sp.
GGTCAGGGCGATGGGGCAGGCTTTCGCCGCGGAGCGCCGTCGCCGTCTTCCTGGTCGTCCTGCGACTTCTGCTCGAGGGCGACCTTGATCATCGCGACGATGGGATCGGCGAGCATCAGGCCCATCAGGCCGAACAGGGCGCCGAACAGCAGCTGGGCGCCGAGCACCAGGGCGGGGGCGAGATCGACCGTCTTGCGGGCGACGTAGGGGACGATCAGATAGCCGTCGACGGTCTGGACGATGAAGTAGACGGCGATCGCCCACAGGCCCGCGTTGACGCTGACGCTGAAGCCGGCGAGGACGATCAGGACGCCCGAGACGATCGCGCCGATGTTGGGGATGAAGGCGAGCAGGCCGGTGAGGATCCCGAGCAGGGCCGCCATCGGCACCCCGCCGAGCGCGAGCAGGATCCAGGTGCCGACGCCCTCGACCGCCATTCCGACCAGCCTCCCGGCCATCAGCCGCCGAAGCGTGAACCCCATGTTCTCGGCGGTGCTGTAGAAGCGATCGCGGCTGGAGAGCGGCATCATCCAGGCGACTCCGCGCTGGTAGAGGCGCGGCTCGACCGCGATGAAGATGCCGATGACGAGGATCATCACCGTCGAGGCGACGACTCCGAGCGCGCTCGAGACCGCCGAGCCGAGCCGGCCCAGGGTCCCCATCAGCTGGCCGCTCAGCTGGTCGACTCCGACTCCGCCCTGGACGAGGCCGAGGCTGTTGCCCCAGGCGAGGATTCGATTGGCCTGGGCGGTGATGACCTCGCGCAGCCGCTCGGCCTGGCCGACCAGCTCGGTGCCGGCGAAGTAGAAGACCCAGACGATGAAGCCGACGGCGGCGAGGGTGACGATGGCGAGCCGCCAGCCGCGGCCGATCGGAAGCACCCGGCCGAGCAGCCGGGTGCCGCCGTCGAGCATCGAGGCGAGCACGATGCCCGCGAAGATGAGCAGCAGCGGCTGGGCGAGGAAGATGACGGCCGCGATGGCGAGGGCGAGGCCGAACCAGACGCTGGCCCGCTTCAGCTCCTCGCGGATGAAGGGGTCGCGCATCTCGGCGGGGCCGGGCTGCTCGACGTGGCGGTCGTCTTGTTCGGACGAGGCCCGCTCGATCGCGGGAGCGTCGGAGGGCCGGCCGGCCGGCGGTGCAGCCCCCTCCCCGCTCATCGCGCCTGGCCCTCCTGAGGCCGAAGCGAGGTGCCGGCGCGGCCGCCGCGCATCGCGGTGATCCAGCTGATCGGGTTCAGATATTGAGAGGAGCCGTCGAGCGAGAAGGTGATGAACTCGGCGCGGCCGCCGATATTCTCCCACGGTACCGCGCCGCCGAGGCCGCTGCCCGCCAGCGAGACCCGGCTGTCGGCCGATTTGTCGCGATTGTCGCCCTGCACCCAGACATGGTCCGGCGGAACGACCACCTTCGGGAAGCTGTCGACGTCGGAGAGGCCCATGTCGATCGTGTCGTAGCTACGGCCCTCGGGCAGGGTTTCGCGGAAGACGGGAAGCCGGCAAAAAAGCCTGCCGTCCGCGCCCTGCAGCCGGTGCTCGCCATATTGGTCGCGCTCGCAGGGCACGTTGGCGTCGACCTCGACCATCACCGGGGCGCGCCGCTCGCGCTTCACCTCGCGGCCGTTGATGTAGAGAATGCCGTCCTTCATCTCGAGCGTGTCGCCCGGAAGGCCGATGACCCGCTTGATATAGTCGGTGGTCTGGCCGGGCGGGGTGAGGATGATGATGTCGCCGCGCCGGGGCATTCGTCCGAACAGGCGGCCGGACATGGGCGGCAGGACGTGGAAGCTGGGCGAGACCCAGGACCAGCCGTAGGGATATTTGCTGACGACGAGCCGGTCGCCCTTCAGCAGTCCCGGCATCATCGATTCCGACGGGATGTAGAAAGGCTTGGCGATGAAGCTGTGGAAGGCCAGCACGGCCAGGATCAGCCAGAAGATGGCCTTGAGCTCGGCCCACCAGTCGGTGCCCTCCTTCTTCGCCGCCGGGGCGGAATCGGGCGCCGCGTCGGGCGTGTCGGTCATGGCGGGGTCGCTGCTGCTCACCCAGGGCTCCTCGGAAACGGGCTGGCGGTAATGATGACGAAGGCCTGTGCGAAAGGATAGTCGTCCGTCATCGTCAAATGGATTTGCGCGAGGTGGCCCTCCGGAGTCAAAGCGTCAAGCCTCGCCTTGGCGCCGCCGGTCAAGGCGAGGGTCGGAGCGCCCGAGGGCAGGTTGGCGACGGAGATGTCGCGCATGAACACGCCGCGCCTGAAGCCGGTGCCGACCGCCTTCGAGAAGGCCTCCTTGGCGGCGAAGCGCTTGGCGTAGGTTCCGGCCCGGGTGAGCGGCCGGCCCTCGGCCTTGGCGCGCTCGGTCTCGCTGAAGACTCTGCGGATGAAGCGCTCGCCGAAGCGGGCGAGCGAGCGCTCGATCCGCTCGATCGAGCACAGGTCCGAACCGATCCCGATGATCATCCGCCCGCCCCCGGAAAACGGGGACAGCATACATTTTTCGAGCGTCGGCAATGGCGAGCGGACGGCGGCGAAAAATGTATGCTGTCCCCGTTTTTCATCCCCGGGCCTCGTCCATCAGTCCGCGCATCCGCCCGACGCTTTCGCCCAATCCGGTGAAGATCGCCTCGCCGACCAGGAAATGGCCGATGTTGAGCTCCCTCAATTGGGGGATGGCGGCGACGGGCTGGACGTTGGCGAAAGTGAGGCCGTGGCCGGCGTGCGGCTCGATCCCGTTCTTGGCGGCGAGCGCGGCGGCGTCGGCGAGCCGGCGAAGCTCCGCCGCCCGCGCCTCGCCGTCGAGATGGGCGTAAAGGCCGGTGTGGAGCTCCACGACCGGCGCCTTCAGCCGGATCGCCGCCTCGATCTGGCGCGGGTCGGGCTCGATGAACAGGCTGACCCGGATGTTCGCCTCGCCCAGCCGGGCCAAATAGGGACGGAGATGATTGTCCTGGCCGGCGGCGTCGAGGCCGCCTTCCGTCGTCCGCTCCTCGCGCTTTTCGGGGACGAGGCAGGCGGCATGGGGGCGGTGGCGGAGCGCGATCTCGAGCATCTCCTCGGTCGCGGCCATTTCGAGGTTCAGCGGGACGGTGAGCCGCGCCATCAGCGCGCTGATGTCCTCGTCCCGGATATGGCGCCGATCCTCGCGCAAATGGGCGGTGATGCCGTCGGCGCCGGCCTCGGCGGCGAGCAGGGCGGCGCGCACCGGATCGGGAAAATCACCGCCCCGGGCGTTCCTGATGGTCGCGACATGGTCGATGTTGACCCCAAGGCGGAGCCGGTCTTCGAAGGCCTGGCGGAGCTGCCGGGTCACGCCGTTTTCCGGCTCCCGGGCTTCTCGGCCGGAAGCGCGGCGAGCTCCGGCGGCAGGGCGTCCTCGGCATAAGCGGGGACGTTGAGCCGGATGAGCGGATAGAAAGGCACGCCGAGATCGGCCGCGCCGCTGGAACGGTCGACGAGGGCGGCGGCGGCGATCACGTCCCCGCCCGCCTGCTCGACCGCGGCGATCGCCTCGCGAGAGCTGAGGCCGGTGGTGACGACGTCCTCGACCAGCAGGACCTTCTGGCCCGAGGCGAGTCGGAAGCCGCGGCGAAGCTCGAAGCTGCCGGCCGGCCGCTCGACGAACAGGGCCTCGACTCCGAGGGCGCGGGCGACCTCGTGGCCGACGATCACTCCGCCCATGGCCGGCGAGACGACGATCCCGATCGCGGAGCGGACGTCGCGCGGCATCGAGGCGACCAGGGCCGAGGCGAGGCGCGACGCGCGCATCGGATCCATCAGCACCCGAGCGCATTGGAGGTACCGCGGGCTGTGAAGGCCGGAGGAAAGGATGAAATGCCCCTCGAGCAGCGCCTCGGCGGCCCGGAATTCGGCGAGGATCTCCTCTTCGTCCATGGGTCCTTTTCTTCGCTGTTCGGCCCGCCGGGTGATAGGCCGCGAAAAGGGCGGCTTCAAGGCGATCCAAGAGCCTTGAGGCGGCAGGACCTCCTGCCTATAAGGCCCGCCAATCCGCCGCCCCGGCCTCGAATCCGTTTCGCTTTGTCCGCAAGCTCCCGAAGGGTTTAGATGAAGACTCCCCTCAAGCTGATCCTCGCCGCCGCCGCCTTCGCGCTGGCGCCGGCCGCAGCCCTCTCCCAGGCGGCTCCTGCGCCCGCCCCGGCTCAAACGGCGCAGGCTCCCGCGCCCGCCGCCCAGGCTCCGCGAGACGCGATCAGCGCCAATTCGCAGGCCGCCCCGGCGCAGCCCGAGGAAATGAACCAGCCCCAGGGCGAGGAGCCGTCCAACGCGAGCGTGCTGGCGAGCAGCCCGGCCCGGACCGCCCCGGACGCGACCGTCGGCCAGCCGACCAGCGACCTCGGCTTCCAGCCGCAGGTGACCCCGATCGGCGAGGAGGCGCTCTGGTTCCACAACGTTCTGCTGATGCCGATCATCACGATCATCTCGATCTTCGTCCTCGGCCTGCTCCTGTTCGTCATGATCCGCTTCCGGCGCGGCGCCAATCCGGTGCCCTCGCGCACTACCCACAATACCCTTCTCGAAGTGGTGTGGACGCTGGTGCCGGTGCTGATCCTGGTGGCGATCGCGGTGCCGTCGATCCGGCTGCTGGCCCACCAATATGCGCCGCCCAAGGCCGACATCACGGTCAAGGCGACCGGCAACCAATGGTATTGGACCTACACCTATCCCGACCATGGCGGCTTCGAGATCGTCTCCAACGGCCTCAAGGACGCCGACGCGCAGGCGCGCGGCGAGCCTCGCCTGCTCGCCGTCGACGAGCGGATGGTGGTTCCCCAGGGCGCCGTGGTGAAAGTGATCGTCACCGCGACCGACGTCATTCACAGCTGGGGCGTCCCCGCTTTCTGGACCAAGATCGACGCGGTTCCGGGCCGGCTGAACGAAACCTGGTTCAAGACCGACAAGCCCGGCGTCTATTACGGCCAGTGTTTCGAGCTGTGCGGCGCCCGCCACGCCTACATGCCGATCGCGGTCGAAGTGCTTCCGCCGGCGCAGTTCGCCGCCTGGGTCGCCTCGAAGGGCGGCTCCATGCCGGGGTCGAACCCGCCCAAGGGGCCCGATTCGACTGCCGGCTCGCCGGTCACCAACCCGCAGGCCACGCCTGCCGGCGGCGCTCCGGGCGCGACCGAGACCGGCCCGGCCGCTCAGGCCGTGACTCCCGGAACCGCCACTCCGCCGGTGTCGAGCCAGGGCGCCACCAATACGAAGACCGGAAACTGACATGACCGACACGACTGCCAACGCCGTGCA
>JBEVDE010000413.1:0-2614 GCA_040514175.1 Allosphingosinicella sp.
CCATGGCGCCGGCCTCGATCGCCTCGTCGGGGCTCATCAGCCGGGTGGTGACCGGGTCGTTCTCGCGGATGTGGCGGTTCACCTCCGCCTCGATCGCCGCGATATCCTCGCCGGTCAGCGCCTTGGGATGGGAGAAATCGAAGCGGAAGCGGTCGGGCGCGACCAGGCTGCCTTTCTGGGTGACATGGCCGCCGAGCCGGTGGCGAAGCGCCGCGTGGAGGAGGTGGGTGGCGCTGTGGTTGGCGCGGACCCTTCCGCGCCGCTCGGCGTCGACGGCAAGGTTGACGGCGTCGCCCACGGCGATCTCGCCGGCCTCGATGACGGCATGGTGGGCGTGGAGCCGGCCGAGCGGCTTGGACGTATCCTCCACCTCGGCCTTCAGGCCCTTGTCGCCGGTCACGGCGCCGGTGTCGCCCATCTGGCCGCCGCTCTCGCCGTAGAAAGGAGTCTGGTTGGTCAGGATCGCGACCTTGTCGCCCGCCGCGGCGCGCTCGACCCGCTCGCCATCCTTGACCAGGGCGACGACGACGCCCTCCCCTTCATGGCCGGCATAGCCGGTGAACTCGGTCGAGCCCTGTTCCTCGGCGATGTCGAACCAGACGTCTTCCGAGGCCTTTTGCCCCGAGCCCTTCCAGGCGGCGCGGGCCTGCGCTTTCTGCTCCGCCATGGCGGAATCGAAGCCGGAGCGGTCGACGCCATAGCCCTGCGCCCTCAGCGCGTCCTCGGTGAGGTCGTAGGGGAAGCCGAACGTGTCGTAGAGCTTGAAGGCGACTTCGCCCGGGAGCGTGCCGCCGGGCGCCATCGTCCCGGTCGCCTCGTCGAGAAGACGGAGGCCGTTGGCGAGGGTCTGGCGGAACCGGGTCTCCTCGAGCTTCAGAGTCTCCTCGATCAGCGGCTGGGCGCGGACCAGCTCGGGAAAGGCGGCGCCCATCTCGGCGACGAGGCCGGGCACCAGCCGGTGCATGAGGGGCTCGCTGCTGCCGAGCAGATGCGCGTGGCGCATCGCGCGGCGCATGATGCGGCGAAGAACGTAGCCGCGGCCCTCGTTCGCGGGCAGCACGCCGTCCGCGACCAGGAAGCCCGAGGTGCGCAAATGATCGGCGATGATCCGGTGGCTGGCGGCGGTGTCCGCCGTCACGCCATTGTGGGTCAGCGACGACGAGGCGGCGATCAGCGCCTTGAAGGTGTCGGTATCGTAATTGTCATGGACGCCCTGCATGACCGCGGCGATCCGCTCGAGGCCCATGCCGGTGTCGATCGACGGCCTGGGCAGCTCGCGGACGATCTCATTGTCCTCCTGCTCATATTGCATGAAGACGAGATTCCAGATCTCGACGAAGCGGTCGCCGTCCTCGTCCGGGCTTCCGGGCGGGCCGCCGGGGATATGATCGCCATGGTCGTAGAAGATTTCCGAGCAGGGCCCGCACGGGCCGCTGTCGCCCATCGCCCAGAAATTGTCCTTGGTCGCGATCCGGATGATGCGGCTTTCGGGCAGTCCGGAGATCTTGCGCCACAGGTCGAACGCCTCGTCGTCCGTATGATAGACGGTGGCGGTCAGCCGGTCGGGCGACAGGCCCCATTCCTTGGTCAGCAGGGTCCAGGCGTGGGTGATCGCCTGGTCCTTGAAATAATCGCCGAACGAGAAATTGCCGAGCATCTCGAAGAAGGTGTGGTGGCGGGCGGTGTAGCCGACATTGTCGAGATCGTTATGCTTGCCGCCGGCACGGACGCATTTCTGCGACGAGACGGCGGTCGAATAAGGCCGGGTCTCGAGGCCGGTGAAGACGTTCTTGAACGGCACCATGCCCGCATTGACGAACATCAGGGTCGGGTCGTTCTGCGGGACGAGCGGCGCCGAGGGCACCGGCCGGTGCCCGTTGGAGCCGAAATAGTCGAGAAACGACCGGCGGATGTCGTTGGTGGAGGTCATGTCCGCCAAGGTAAGCCACATGCTGCGTTGCGGCAAGGCACTCGCCCCAGCGAAGGCTGGGGCCCCGAAGGGATGAACTCGGCGCTTTCACTCGCTGGGATCCCGGCCTTCGCCGGGATGACGGTCAGAGCCCGGTCGGCGCCGGTTCCTCCTCAATGGGCGCTTCCGCCACCTGGACCGGCTTTTCGTCCGCGCTCACCGGATAGCTGGCGTAAGCCTGGATGCGCTCGCGAGCCGGATCCGGAGCCGTGGGCTGGGCGGCCGTGACCACGGTCGGCTCGGGCGCTCTCAGCAGCTCGCCGTCCGCATAATAATCGACCGCGGGATCGTGCCGGGGCACATATTCGACCGGATAGGCGCGGCAGCCGATACACCCGCTGCCAAGCTCGCCGACGATCACCGGCTGCTGCGCCGAGCGATATTCGGTCTGCTGGACCTGCGCCCAGTCGGGACTCCGATAGGGGACGAGGTCGGCGTGGAAATCGTCCTCCGCCTCGTTGAAATAGGCGGGATTGATCTCCGCGACGGCGGACTTGCCGAGCGTGACTCCGAGCGCGGCGCCGAGGATCGAGAGGCCGGCCATGACCGGAAGCGTCGTCGAGACGGGCATTCTGATACTCCTCACTCGGCCGTTCCCTCCCTTGCTGGTGCTAAACCCGGATGGGACGACGCTGTTCCCCGGTC
>JBEVDE010000467.1:0-22223 GCA_040514175.1 Allosphingosinicella sp.
GAGCCGGAAGAATACCAGGCGCTAATTGCGAAAGTCGTCGCTCAGGAATGGCTGCTCGAGCTCCTATTCCGCATGGTCGCGGGCGAGGAACGCTCCCTTACCGATCCGGAGGCTCGCTTCAATCGCGCAACTCTCGAAGCTAATCTTCGACGGCACCGCATAAAGGCTCAAGAGCTGCGCGCTGCAGGGAAGCCGAACCTCGCGACCGAACAGTTCGTCGCCTTCCTGGAAGAGGCACTGGCACCCGCGAAGGGCACCGCCGCGGGCGTTCGGGCAACTTGAAGAATTGGCACCCGCCAGCGCGCCGGAGCTTGCGCGGCGGAATCCTATCAGGCAATCTGTCCGTGGGTGTGAGAACCCGGACTCGAATAGGCGGAAGCCCGTTGGCGCGGGTGGTCCGCCGAATTGCGGGCGCGCTTGGCGGCGCGTCGCGACCTGGCTTTCGTAGCCGGGGGCGGCGTGCCATGTCCAGAGCTCGAGAGGGCTTAAAAGCCGCCGACCTGTGTCGAGCAGGTTCTCACCCCCCGGTGAACGGCCCGACGCCGTTCGAGGCTGTGAGAAGCCTACTCGAAAGCAAATGTCATGAGCATGCAAACCCAACTCGACACTATCCGCGACGAAGCGCGCTCGCTCCAAGCAAATGCCGACTATTGCGGTGCGCTGGCGGGCGCGGTGAAGGACGCCCTGGACGAAGTTCGAAAGACGGCAGATGCGACGAGTCCGCTCGGGAGGCTCTTGTCGGACCCCGTCGTCTCGGCTTCGCAAACGCTCCTTTCACTTTTGCAGGACATCGCCGGGCGGAGCAATGTCGCGGCCGAGGCGATCGAGGCCGCCGAGGACGGCCTTCGCCGCTCCCTCCTCACGCCGGCGGAAGTCTCGGAATTGCGAGCTCGAGCGGCTTAGAGCCACGTTTATACGTAAGCTCGTATTTTTCGATTGCGGACCTCATCCCGCTAGATTATACGAGCTTACGTAGAAACGGAGGCTCGGCGATGAACAGGCTGGACAGAATGAGCGGACTGCGCGGCGGTGCCGTCTACAGGGCCGCCAACGTCACCCCAACGACGGTCCAGAGCTGGCCGATCGAGATCGGCACGAAGGTCGGGGAGGGGCACAAGCGTTACAATTTCGGGGACGTGATTTCGCTCTCCCTGATGAGAGAGCTCGTTTTCACTATTGGCGTCAAAGCTTCTCACGCCGCCGCGGTTGTCAACGGGCTGCGCGACCGCGTTGGAGAAGAGGTTGCCGTGCTGTTGGCCGAACAGGCCGAGAGGGGCAGTTGGCGCTGGGATGGCGGACCTTACGCGGTCGTGCAGCACAGCCGCCGGGGGCGGGGCGATGATTGGCTCCACATTTTCGACGACAAGCAGCTAGCTGAGTTCGGGTCGGATCAAAGCTCCGGATTTATTATCACCGTCATCCCCCTGCCGAGGCTCATCAACGCCTCGCAATTAGCTCTCGAAAACGCCCTCGGTGCCGGTGGCGCGTTCGTGAGCGAGGAATCGGAACAGTAATGCCGCGATCGGCCGCCCCTGATTGGCCGCGCATGATGCGCCGCCCGACGGCGGCCGGCTATTGCGATATGTCGTCGGCCGACTTCGAACGCGAAGTGTTGTCGGGGCGGCTCCCGACGCCCGTCCACCTGGGCGGAGAGGAGCGTTGGAGCCGCGTTCAGCTCGACGAGGCGCTCGATCGGATCACAGGTTCGTTGCCGGCTCGGCCCAGCGACTGGCGAAGGGAGCAACCTCTCTATGGCGAAGCTGCTACACGTTAAGCGGAGTCGCGCGAAGGGCCGCGTCTACTACTACTTCCGGACGGGGCAGCTTGACGCTCGAGGGCGCGAGATCCTTGCCCGGCTCCCCGCTCTAAAGGACCCGGGCTTCGGCTCCGCCTATGCCTCGTTCATGGCCGCGCGGACGAAGCGCCATAACGCCCAGGCCGAGGCGACCGCCCTGCTCACCGTCGAGCAGTTTTGCGAGCTCTATGAGCGTAGCCCTCATTTTGCCGGGCTCGCTCACGGTTCGCAGCGCCTCTATGGCTTCTCGCTTCGCTACTTCCGGAAGATGCTCCCGACGGCGCCGGCCGGCGAACTGGAACGGCGCGACATCGTTCGCCTCGTCGACGGCCGCGCGGAACAGCCTGGGGCGGCCAATTCGATGCTCCGCGCGATTCGCGCCCTCTATAAGTGGGGCCGCGAGCGCGGGCATGTCGAAAACGATCCCTGCCGCGACGTGGCCGAACTGCCGATCGGTGAGCACGAGCCTTGGCCTGAGCACGTCCTCAAAGCGGCGCTGGCGGCCGAAGACGATCTCGTGAGGCTCGCCGTGCATCTCCTGTTCTACTCAGCGCAGCGTATCGGCGACGTGGTCCGCATGAAGCGGACCGACGTTCGCGACGGACGCCTCGAGGTCGTTCAGCAGAAGACGAAGCGGACGCTCAGCATTCCTATTCATCCCGCCCTAAAGCGCGAGCTCGACCGGCTTCCGCCTGGGATAGGTTTCATCGTCGCACAACCGAACGGACGCCCCCTGAGCGCGCAGACGCTACGAGAGACTTTGCAAGAGTTCGCCGGCGGACTGGGGGCTAAAGTCGTTCCGCATGGGCTCCGCAAGAACGCGGTGAATGCGCTGCTCGAGGCGGGATGCAGCGCGGCCGAGACGGCGTCGATAACCGGCCAATCGCTCGGCATGGTGGAGCACTATGCAAAGGCCCGGTCGCAGTCTCGGCTCGGCGACGCGGCCGTTCTCAAATGGCAAAGGCATGGGCGGTGAAGCGGCTCAGGCCCAAACAGGGAACTGGCAAACTTTTGGAAAACCGGCCCGGAAATGGCAGTTTTCCGAGCCTCCGAGTAATCAACTGCTTTTCCTTCGATTGTCCTCCCTGTCCGCGAAGCGGATGGGGAGGGGGACCATGCGGGAGCATGGTGGAGGGGTAGCTGCCGGGGAAGCTGAGGATCGGGCGCGCGACGGCGAAGGCCGGCGCCAGTTACCCCTCCACCAGGCTTCGCCTGGTCCCCCTCCCCATGCTTTCGCATGGGGAGGACGAGTCACCCCCTCCTGAACACCAGGCTTCCGCCCCAGCCCAGGAGCAGCGACAGCGCCACCGCGGCAACTCCGTAGCTGAACGACCAGCGGTCGGCGGCGGCGGCGACGTCGCGCTCGAAGCCGGTCTTGCCGATCCTGATGTCGCGCTGAGCGCCGGCGATCACCCGGCCATCCTTGATGAGGAAGGTCTCGGCCGTATAGTCGCCGACCGGAACCCGCGCCGGGATCGCGATGCGGCCGCGATAGAGGACGTGGTCGGTGATCCGGACCCCGGTCGGATCCTCGCTGTAGAGCTGCTGGCGGCGCATCAGGTCGATGAGGCCGGCCTCGAAGCGCCTCTGCACCTCGGGCGACTTGCCCCCGCCCGGCGAGAGCGAGAGATTCTCGAGGCCGAGCTCGTAGATCGCCGCCGTCCGCTCGTCGATCAGCTTGGCCAGCGGCCGCGACGAGGCGACGGCGTAGAAAGCGGGGGCGGAGCGGAAGCGGGCGGCCTCGACGTTCATCCAGATGCCCGCCACCTTCTGCTTCTCGCGCACCACCAGCGGCTGGACCGGCCCCTTCACCACCACCGCGATGTCGGCATGCTCGGTCGGCGTCCGCCCGCCCGGATAGAGGATGGCGCCGAACAGCAAAAGCTCGGCGCCGGTGAAGCTGTACTGGATCTCGATCTGGCTCTGCGAGACGTCGGGCACCAGCCGCGGCTTGGCGGCGCCGGTCGCCAGCGGCGCGGCGAGCAGGAGCAGCAGGGCGCGGGCCGCGCTCACAGCACCTGCAACGTATAGATCTCCTCGGGCCGCCAGCCGAGGCCGATCGCCATCCGGATGGCGACGGCGAGGATGATGATGGCGAGGAACATGCGAAGCAGCTCGGGCTTCGCCTTCTGGGCGAGGCGGGCGCCGAACTGGGCGCCGATCACCGAGCCGACGAGGAGCAGTCCGGCGAGCACGATGTCGACCGACTTGGTGGTGGTGGCGTGGATCAGGGTCGTCGCCGCGGTGACGAACAATATCTGGAGAAGCGAGGTTCCGACCACGACCTGCGCCGACATTCCGAGCAGATAGATCATCGCCGGGACGACGATGAAGCCGCCGCCGACGCCGAGCAGGACGGTCAGCATGCCGGCGCCGAAGCCGAGCAGCAAAGGCGCCAGCGGCGAGATGTAGAGGCCCGATTGGTAGAAGCGCCAGCGCATCGGCAGAGCCGCGATCAGGGGGTTGTGGCGCCTGGGCTTCTTCGCATTCTCTTTCGGCTTGATGATGTCGAGCGCGGTCGCCGCCTCCTTGCCCATCATGATCCCGATCGTTCCCAGGAGGACGACGTAGAGGAGGGAGATGACGGTATCGATCTGCCCCGCATCCTGGAGCAGCCGGAACAGGCCGCCGCCGGCGAGCGCCCCGACGAGGCCGCCGGCGATGACCACCGCGCCCATCCGATAGTCGACGCCCTTGCGGCGGCGGTGGGCGAGCACGCCCGAAACGCTGGTGCCGGTGATCTGGGTCGTCGCCGAGGCGACCGCGACGGGCGGCGGTATGCCGTAGAAGATGAGGATCGGCGTGGTCAGGAACCCCCCGCCCACCCCGACCATCCCGGTCAAAAGCCCGACCACGCCGCCCAGAAGGACGATCGCCAGCGCGTTGACCGACAGGCCGGCGATGGGAAGGTAGATGTCCACGCTTGCTGGTTAGCCGCTGCGGGCGCGGGGCGGAAGGGCGGCTCGGAAAACGGAAGCCGGTTAGATCCGCTCATCCTCGAGCGCCCACATCGGCGCGTTCAGCGCGGCCGCGAGTTTACGGCGGGTTTCACGCGACCCATAACCTCCGCCGCGCTCGATCCGGCTGATCCACACCTGGCTGAGCCCGGCTTGGCGCGCGAGTGCGGCCTGGCTGAGGCCGCGATAGCGGCGCCAGGCCGCGAGCGGCGTCAGTTCCTCGTCGAGGATCAAATTCAGCACCTCACCAGGCATGCTGCCCGCGCCCTCCCGTAGCTCGGCAAGCGCCTTCAGCGCATCGGCAACGTCCTCATCCTCCTCTCGGGAGAGACGCTTCAGCCTCGCATAATCTGCCGCTTTCAGGATCACCATTTCCGTCCCATCGGGAGCGGCAAACGTCTGGGGCTCGTAGCGCATATACCCATCCTCAGTCATAGGCTGATCCTCGGGGTGCGATCTTCAACACCAGCAGGACGTCCTGATCGTTAATGTAGATCACCCGCCACCCGCCTATCCTCAATCGCATCAAGCCGGACCCGCCCTTCAGGGCGCTTACATTGTTCGCGAGCGCTGCTGGGTTGACCGCAAGTCGCTCGATCTTGTTGCGGATACGGCGCGCAGTCCGACGATCGACCTGATCCAGCTCGCGGCTCGCCTTGCGAAGGTAGCGCACACGGCGGCCAGCCCTGGCTTTCGTCATAGTACATTCCGTTTTAAAAGCAAGAACACATCGGTATCTAGAAGTCCGTGCCGATCGTGACTGTCGGTCCCGAACCGGGCCCGGCATTGCCGGCGACTCGCAGGCGCCAGTCGGCGGCGAGGGTGACGGGGCGGCCGGCGACGGGCAGGCGGAGCGTGGCCTGCGGGCCGAGGTCGAGACGGGCGAGGCCCGGCTGGGCGGCGGCCCAGGCGCCGGCGCCGAGGCGGAGCTTGTCGTTCAGCGGAAGGGAGAGCCGGATCGAGCCGTCGCCAAATGGGTCGCGCGAGCGGGCGCCGACCATGCCCGCCTGCGCGTAGGCGTCGATCCGGAAGCGGCCGAGCGGGACTTCGCCGATGCCGCCGTAGAGGGTGAGGGCGAAAGCGGAGCGGCCCTCGCGGCCGAGCGCCTGGCGCCGCTCGGCGAGGAGGCGGACGGGGAGCCGGCCGACCGGCCGCCAGTCGAGGCCGAGCGCGGCCTCGGCGCCGGAGGGCCGGCGAAGCGGGGCGGTGAGGCGGGCGGACAGAGCGAGCGGCCGCGCCCGATCCCGGTTCAGGCGGAAGGTGAGCCGGGCGCCGGCCTGGCTGCCGCCGAGCAAGCCGCCCGCCGCGAGCGCCGCCGAATCGCCCTGCCGGACGAACGCCCAGGCGGAGAGCGACCAGCGGCCCGAGGCGGCTCGCCCGGGGGCGGACAGAAGCGGCGGGACCCAGCGCCGGGGAAGGGGCGGGGAGGCCATGGCAGTCGCGATCCTCGGATCCGGAAGGGGCGGCAGGAGAGTCGCATGCCTTGGCGGAGACCGCATAGGGAGGCTTCCGACGGGCGCTGGGGCAACCGGCGAGAAGCGCTCCCGCTCCTTCGTGGCGAGGTCCACGGAGCCGGCCATGGGCCGGGCCTCGATCTGGACGACGGCGCGGGGCGAGGCCCGGGGCTGTGCAGCGGCGGCGCCGGTCGGCGGACTCGTCCAGGGCGGGGCGATGGCGGCCGTCCTCAGCGCCGCCCAGCCTCCAAGCACGATCGCCAGGAAGCGCAGCGGCGGCGACAGGCTCATGGCGCGGCGCGGCGGACCGGGAAGATGTGGGCGGTCTTGTCCCAGCGCGGGCGGCCGCCGCGCTTCAGCGCCCGGTAACGGGAGAGCGCCGCCGCCGCGGCGAGCATCGCCACCGCATTGCCGACCGCCGTGCGCGGCACCGCCCGAAGCCCTTCTTGCCAGCCATAAGCCGCGGCCGTGAAAGCGGCGCGGACGGCGAGCCGCCAGCCGAGCAGAGCGAAATTCACCGTCAGCAGGACGGTGAGAGCGGCGGGCAGCGGCTCGGGGCCGCGGCCGCCGGCCGCCTGCCGCCCCTTCAGCGCCAGCCACAGGGCCAGCGACGCATAGCCGGCGGCGAGCAGCATCGCGGCGAGCAGCGACCGGCGGTCGCGAAGCCGCATCCAGCGTTCGGCGAGCCCGCCGCTCCAGCCGAGCCGGTCCCAGCCGGAAAGGGCGATCCCGGTCATCCAGCGCGCCTTCTGCCGAACCGCCGCCGCCAGCGTGCCGGGAAAATATTCGCGCGTGGCGACGATCTCGCCGTCATTCCCGAGCAGCCGGACGAAGGCCCGGCGCCCGCCCGCTTCGGCCAGCCTGAGGCCGAGCTCATAATCCTCGGTCAGGCTGTCGGCGTCGAAGGGCAGCCCGCCCCGCTCCGCGGCGAGCCGGCCCAGCGCCTCGCGCGAAAAGGCGCACCCGACGCCGGCCGAGGGGAGGCCGGCGCCGAGCGCGCCACGCACGACCATTTCCTTGCCGTGCGATTCGGAAAATTCGTCCGCATAATGCGCCCCGATCCAGCGCGAGTTCGGGTCGATGAGCGGAAGCACGGGGAGCTGGACCAGCTCGAAGCGCTCGATGAGGACATCGTACAGCCGGAGCTCGTCCGGGTGGACGAAATCCTCCGCGTCGTGGAGGACGATCGCCTTCGCCGGCCGCCCCTCCGCCGCCTCGTCGGCGAGCAGCGCCCGCCACAGCCGGTTCAGGCAGTCGGCCTTGGTCGTCGGGCCCGGCCCGGCGCCGGTCACGACCCTTATCCGGGGCTCCGTCGCCGCGATCCCGGCGGCAGCGGCGGCCGTCGCGGGATCGTTGCCATAGGTGCCGACGTAGAGCCGCCAGTCGCCTTCCGGCCAGGCGGCGGCCGCGCCCTGAAGCATGTCGCCGATCACCGCCGCTTCGTCCCAGGCCGGAACGAAGATCGCGAGACGCCCCGGGCGCGCGGGCGGCGGCAGATCGGCGACTCGAGGGGCGGGCCGGGCGAGCCTCCGGGCGCGATGGCCCAGCCAGAGCAGGTCCACCGCCAGATCGCCGAGGCCCAGGATCAGAAAGCCGGTCGCGGCGAAGAGCGCGGCCTCGCGCATGATGAAATCCACGCCGCCCCAAAGCGGCCCCGCAACGTCCATGCCTCTGCCCCCTGAGCGGACGAAGGCGATCATCTATTTTAGCGGAAACTTTGCAAGCTTTTTTCGAAAAGCGCGAAATTCGGTTGTGATCGACTATTCAAATAGTCGATACCCTCTCTGCCCCGCAGTCCCCATGCCGCGCCGCAAATTTCACTAACGAATATCCAAATCCCGGATATAGTCGCTTCGGCGCTTCCGGCCGGGGGCGTGCAAGCGGTCTGGGGGGACAAGGCTCATGCGCTGGATCATCGCGGCGGCACTCATCGCGTTCGGCTTTTTCCTCGCGCCGGCGCCGGCTCGGGCCTGGGGCCAGGGCGGCCATTATACGGTCTGCGAGATCGGCTATCTGAACCTCACGCCGAGGGCCAGAGCGGAGGTGGACCGGCTGGTCGCCCTCGACGGCCGCTTCGCCGGCTTCACCGAGACCTGCACCTTCCCGGACAATCCCGTCTCGCGGGCGAGCGAACATTACGCCAATTATCCGCGCAGCCAGCGGCGCGTCGGCCCGGGCTGCCCGGGCCGGCGGGCCTGCGTGCTCGGCGCGATCGACGGCGACCTCGCCATCCTGCGTTCGGCCACGGCGGACGATTCCGCCAGGGCGCTCGCGCTCCTCTACATCGGCCATTGGTTTGGCGACCTCCACCAGCCGCTCCACATCTCCTTCGCCGACGACCGCGGCGGCAACAGCATCGGCGCGCCCGGACCCTGTTCGGGAAGCTTCGCGGCCAGCCTCCATTCGGTCTGGGACACCTGCGTCGTCGAGCGCCGGATCTTCGCCCCGGGCACGGACCGGGTGGCCCGGGCGCGCGCCGCCGCGGCGATCCTCAACGCCTCGATCACCGACGGCCAGCGGCGCAACTGGACCCGCTCCGAGCCCTGGCAGTGGGCCGGCGAATCCTTCAAGGTCACCACCGCCGGCCGCACCGGCTATTGCATCCGCAAGGCCGGCATCTGCCGTTACTCGGAAACCAAGCAGGATTTCGCCAGCGGCGATCCGCAGCGCGCCCAGAGTGTCGACAATGACTATCTCGACCGCGCCAGGCCGGTCGTCGAGGCCCGGCTCAGGCGTGCCGGAATCCGGCTCGCCGACGCCCTCAACCGGATTTTCGACCCCGGCTTCGACGGCTGGGACTCGTGAGGCCGAGCGCCTTTCTCGCCGCCGCGGCCTTGTTCGCGGCGCCCGCGCCGCTGCTCGCGGACGATGTCGTCGTCCAGCGCAACGTAACCGTCCGCGAAGCCCCGGCGAGGCGTTCCGACCCGGTCACCTACGTCGCCCCGGGCGACCGGCTCGACCTTCTCGAGGACGAGCGGCGCAACGGCTATTACCATGTGCGCCTGCCCGGGGGCCGCGAAGGCTGGGTCTATTACACTTTCGTCCGGCGGGTGGACGAGGCGGAAGCGGCCTCCGGCGCGCCCGCCGCCGGGACGTACAGGATCCATTCGATCGACGTCGGCACCGGCCTCGCCATCCTCGTCGAGGGCGGCGATTTCACCTTGCTCTACGACGCCGGCAGCAACGACGACACGGCGCGCGAGGAGCGCAACCGGGTCACCGCCTATTTGCGGGCGGTGCGGCCCGACCTGCGCCGGATAGACCATCTCGTCCTCAGCCACCCGCACAAGGATCATAGCGAGCTGATGCCCGACGTGGTCGAGGCCTATGAAGTGCTGCACGTCTGGGATTCGGGCTCGGTCAATCCGATCTGCAGCTACCGCGCCTTGCTCGAGGATGTCGCCGCGGAAGCCGGAGCGACCTACCATCATGCCACCGGCCGCGCCGGGCCCCACCGGGTCAGCTTCGCCGCCAAGACCTGCTACGGCCGGCCGCTGCCGGACGCCGTGGTGACGATCGACCGCGCCGAGAGAATCGCGATCGGCGAGACGTTCAGGATCGGCGAGGGCGCCGGCCTGACCGTGCTCCACGCCGACGGCAATCTGACCGGTCAATATAACGAGGCCAGCGTGGTCGTCCGGCTCGATCTCGGCCGGCGCCGGATCCTTCTGCCCGGCGACGCCGAGGCGGGCGGCCGCAAGCCGCCGACCGATCCCCCCAAGCCGTCCTCGCCGGAAGGCGAGCTGATCGCCTGCTGCGCCGACGCGCTCCGGGCCGACATCCTCGTCGCCGGCCATCACGGCAGCAAGACCTCCTCGCGCACCGCCTTCCTCGATGCGATCGGCGCATCCCATTATATCGTGTCGGCCGGTCCGACCCGCTACGCCAGCGTGACCCGTCCCGACCGGGAGGTGGTCGAGCAACTGGCGCGGCGCGGCGCGGTGTGGCGCACCGACCTCGACGACGAGGCCTGCAAGGCGAGCGTCGCCAAGATCGGCCCCGACAACGACAACAAGCCGGGCGGCTGCGACAATGTCCGGATCCTGATCGATGCGGACGGGACGATGACCGCCGATTACTTCCGGCCGGCGGATTGAGGCCGCCAAGTCCCTCTCCCATCCTTCATGGGAGAGGAGGGGCCCATCCGCGTAGCGGACGGGAGGTGAGGGTCTTGCCGACTCCGGTGTACAGACCCTCACCTCCCACCGCTTCGCGGCGGGCCCCTCCTCTCCCGCGAAAAGCGGGAGAGGGGCGGACCGGCCAGTTCCCTTGATGCAGACCGGCGTCTAGGGCCGAGGCTATGGTCAATCGCAGCGCCCCACGTCCCAACTCCGCGCTGCGGGCCTTCCTGAGCAGCGAGGCGGGCGGCGGCATGCTGCTGATGGCGGCCGCGGCGGCGGCGCTGGTCCTCGCCAATTCGAGCCTTGCGCCCGCCTATCAGGACCTGCTCCATCTCGAGCTCGGCGCGCTCAGCCTCCAGCATTGGATCAACGACGGCCTGATGGCCCTGTTCTTCCTGTTCGTCGGGCTGGAGATAAAGCGCGAGTTTCTCGACGGGCGGCTCGCCGGCTGGGAGAGGCGGCGACTTCCGCTGGTCGCGGCCGCCGCGGGCATGGCGGCGCCGGCACTCGTCTACCTGCTGGTTGCCGGCGCAAGCCCTGAGCTGAGGGCCGGCTGGGCGATCCCGGCGGCGACCGACATTGCTTTCGCGATCGGGGTCCTTGCGCTTCTCGGCCGGCGCGCCCCAACCTCGCTGAAGCTGTTCCTCACCACGGTCGCCATCGCCGACGATCTCGGCGCCGTTGCGATCATCGCCCTCGCTTATACCGCCTCGCTGGATTCGCTGGCTCTCGCCGCCGCCGCTTTCATCCTCCTCATCCTCTACGGCCTCGGCAAGAGCGGCGTCCGTTCGCTCGCCGTCTACCTGATCGGCGGCGCCTGCCTATGGTGTGCAGTGATGCAGTCGGGCGTGCATCCGACCGTCGCCGGGGTGCTGACCGCCTCGGCCGTGCCGCTGGTCGGGACTCCGGGGGCGCCCGACTCCGCCGAATCCCCGCTCCACCGGCTCGAGCACGGCCTCGCGCCGTGGGTCGGCTTCCTGATCCTGCCCTTGTTCGGGTTCGCCAATGCCGGCCTGGCCCTGGACGGCGCGGCCGGCCTGCTCGCGCCGCTGCCCCTCGCCATCGCGCTCGGTCTTTTCCTCGGCAAGCAGGCGGGCATCTTCGCCGCAGTCCGGATCATGGTCGCCCTCGGCCTCGCCGCCCCGCTGCGCGGCGCGACTTGGCTTCAGATCTGGGGCGTGGCGCTGCTGTGCGGGATCGGCTTCACGATGAGCCTGTTCATCGGCGCCCTCGCTTTCCCGGGCGATCCGGCCCTGGTCGAGGAGGCCAAGCTCGGAGTTCTCGCCGGGTCCTTCCTCTCGGCCCTCGCCGGCTATGCGCTGCTCAGGCTTGCGCCGGCGCATCCCCAGCATCAGGAGGAGGAAGCGCGGCTCGACCGCGAGATCGCCGCCGACGGAGACGCCGACGGCCTCGAGGAAAGACAAGGATGAACCTCCTCCGCCTGCTCCTCCCGCTTCTCCTGCTGGCGGGCTGCGTTTCGGCCGGGCCCGCCGGCGAGAGCCTGGATGCGATCGCCCGCGATTATGTGAAGCTCCAGCTCGCCATCGGCGAGAAGGAGGAAGGCTATATCGACGCTTATTACGGCCCTCCGGAATGGCAGGCCGAGGCGAAAATGAAAGCGGCCGCTCCGGCGGTTCTCGCCCAGCGCGCGGGGGTCCTCACGGTGCGGCTGAGGAGTCTCGCCGACGCGCGCCTCGATCCGCTGGAGCGGCGGCGGCGGGATTTCCTCCTCGCCCAGCTCAAGGCGGCGTCGACCCGGCTCGCGATGATGCAGGGCGCAAAGCTTCCCTTCGCCGAAGAGGCCGAGGGGTTGTTCGCAGTCCGCCCCGAGCTCAAGCCGCTCCCGGCCTACGATCCGGTGCTCGCCCGGATCGAACGGCTGGTGCCGGGCCGGGGGCCGCTCGCCGACCGGGTCGACGCCTTCCAGGACCGCTTCACCATTCCCAGGGCGCGGCTGGAGCCGGTGATGCGCGCGGCGATCGCCGAGTGCCGCCGCCGCACCCTCGCCCACATCCCGCTTCCCGCCGACGAGCGCTTCACGCTCGAATTCGTCACCGGCAAGAGCTGGGGCGGCTACAATTGGTATAAGGGCAATTCCACCAGCCTCATCCAGATCAACACCGATCTGCCGATCCGGATCGGGCGGGCCGTCGATCTCGGCTGCCACGAAGGCTATCCGGGCCATCACGTCTACAATGCCTTGCTCGAGCGGAAGCTGGCGAAAGGCCGGGGCTGGGTCGAGTTTACCCTCTATCCGCTCTACTCGCCGCAGAGCTTCATCGCCGAAGGATCGGCCAATTACGGCATCGACCTCGCCTTCCCGGCGGGCGAGCAGCTCGAATTCGAGGCCCGGACCCTCTATCCGCTCGCCGGCCTGCCCACGGCCTCCGCGCCGCAATATCTCGCTCTGCAGCGCGCCACCCAGGATCTGGCCGGCGCCCGCTTCACCATCGCCGCCGATTATCTGGACGGCCGGATCAGCCGCGCCCGGGCGGTCGAGCTCACCCGCAAATATCAGCTCTTCTCGGCGGCGCGGGCCGAGAAGTCGGTCGCCTTCATCGATCAATATCGCTCCTACGTGATCAATTACGGCCTCGGCCTCGACATGGTCCGCGCCGCCGTCGAGCGCGCGGGCCGCGATCCCGCCGCGCGCTGGGCGGCGATGGAAAAAATCCTGTCGGAGCCGACCCTTCCGGGCGATCTGGCGGCGCCATGAGGGCCGATTGTTCAACTCCCCTCTCCCGTCCTTACGGGAGAGGAGGGGCCCGCCGCGAAGCGGTGGGAGGAGAGGGCCTGTACCGCGGAGTCAGCAAGACCCTCACCTCCCAAGCCTGCGGCTTGGGCCCCTCCTCTCCCGCGAAAAGCGGGAGAGGATAGTCATGCGAATTTTCTGGGACGACCGGCAGCGCGCGCACGCGCCGGTGCAGGAGCTGCACAACGGCGGCTTCGCGCCTTATGCCGAGCATATCGGCCGGGTCGAGTCGATGCTGGCCGCCCTCGGCCCGACTCAGGCCGTGGCGGATCATGGCCAAGCGCCTTTGCTCCGCGTCCATTCGCGGCCCTATCTCGATTTCCTGGAGGCCGCCTTCGCCGACTGGCGGTCGGCGGGACGGCCGGGCGACGCCTCCGGCTACGTCTGGCCGGTGGTCGGCCGCCGGCCGCTCGACCTCGAGCGGATCGACGCCAGGCTCGGCCGGTACAGCATGGACGCCTCGACCCCGGTCGCGGCCGGAACCTGGCAGAGCGCTTATTGGGCCGCCCAGACCGCTTTGTCCGGGCTCGATTCGGTGCTTGCGGGGGAGCGCGCCGCCTTCGCGCTCTGCCGCCCGCCCGGCCACCATGCCGGCGCCGATTACATGGGCGGCTATTGCTACCTCAACAATGCGGCGGTGGCGGCCGAGGCGGCGCGGGCGGCGGGCGCCGGCCGGGTCGCCATCCTCGACGTCGACTATCACCACGGCAACGGCACCCAGGACATTTTCTACGAGCGCGGCGACATCTTCTTCGCCTCGCTCCACGCCGATCCGCGCACCGATTATCCCTTCTTCTGGGGCCATCCCGACGAGCGCGGCGCCGGCGGAGGGGAGGGGACGACCCTCAACCTGCCGCTTCCGCACGGCACCGGCCGGGGCGACTATGAAGCGGCGCTCGGCCGAGCGCTCGAGGCGATCGCGGCGTTCGGCGCGGACCTGCTCGTCTGCTCCTTCGGCGCCGACACCTTCGCCGGCGATCCGATCTGCGCCTTCGCGCTCGAGACGGCCGATTACGCCCCGGTCGCCCGCCGGATCGCGTCGCTCGGCCTTCCGACCCTGATCGTGATGGAAGGCGGCTATGCGGTCGACGCGCTCGGCGCCAACGTCGCGGCCTTCCTCGGCGGCTTCTAGGCTTCGCCCGCTTTTCGGGGCGATTGTCGGCCGGTGGAAAGTTCGGCTAGGCTCGGCTTGCAAGGGGAGGCCGGGGATGCGTCGAATCGAAGGATATCTGTTGCTGGCGGCCCTGGCGTCGTCGACCGGCGCCGCGACCGCTCAGGCTCCCGCGGGCGGGATCGAATGCATCTACACGCGGCTTCCTCCGGCTGAGGCCGCGACGCTTGGCAAGGGCTATGCGACCGACACTCTTCCCGTCGCCCGGATCGCCGAGCGGCTCGGGCCCCTGATCCAGGCCTGTGCCGACGCCGGCGCCATCACCTCCCAGGGGCAGGTCCAGCCGGCGTTCGAATATACATTGCTCAGGCTGGAGAGCGACCAGGATTCCGCCTTCCTGCGCTCGACCGGGGCCGACCCGGCGAGGATCCGCGCCCTCTACGCCAGGCTCGATCCGCCGATGATCGCCCTGCTCGAGAAAGCGGAGCAGAGCGAGGAGGAGAAGAACCGTCTCAGCCTCTACCTGGTCAAGACTCTCAGCCTCGACCCGGCGCTGAAGGCGCCGCACCGCCAGCGGGCCTCCCTGCTTCTCTACAATCTCGGCAAGATGCGCGCCCGCGAAGCCGCCTTCGCCGCCGCGCGCTGACTCAAGATTTTTGGAGACCAAGCTGGAGAGGTGAATCCCCTCCCTGGAAGGGAGGGGAGAAAGAGGGACCCTTACAATTTCTCGGTCAGCTCCGGGACGATCTTGAACAGGTCGCCGACCAGGCCGACGTCGGCGACCTGGAAGATCGGCGCTTCCTCGTCCTTGTTGATGGCGACGATGACCTTCGAATCCTTCATGCCCGCGAGATGCTGGATCGCGCCCGAAATACCGATCGCGATATAGACTTCGGGGGCGACGATCTTGCCGGTCTGGCCGACCTGATAATCGTTGGGCGCATAGCCCGCGTCGACCGCGGCCCGGGAGGCGCCGACGCCCGCCTTGAGCTTGTCCGCCAAAGGATCGAGAAGCGCGTGGAATTGCTCCGACGAGCCGAAGGCGCGGCCGCCGGAGACGATGATCTTGGCGCTGGTCAGCTCGGGCCGCTCGCTCTTCGAAAGCTCGGAGCCGACATAAGACGAAAGGCCCTTGTCGCCGGCGGAGGCGACCGCCTCGATCGTCCCCGAACCGCCCTCGGCGGCCGCTTTCTCGAAGGCGGTGCCGCGCACCGTGATCACCTTCTTGGAGTCCGACGATTTGACCGTGGCGATGGCGTTGCCGGCGTAGATCGGGCGGGTGAAAGTGTCTTCGCCCTCGACCGAGAGGATCTCGGAAATCTGCATCACGTCGAGCAGGGCCGCGACCCGCGGCGCGACGTTCTTGCCGGTCGTGGTGGCCGGTGCGACGAAGGCGTCGTGATGCTCCATCAGCCCGGCGGCGAGCGGCGCCACGTTCTCGGCGAGGCCGTGGCCGTAGGCGGAATCGTCGGCGACATGGACCTTGCCGACCCCGGCGATCTTGGCCGCCGCTTCGGCGACCGCGCCGACGCCTTCGCCGGCGACGAGCAGGTGGACTTCGCCCAGCTTCGACGCGGCGGTGACCGCGGCGAGCGTGGCGTCCTTCACCTTGCCGCCTTCATGCTCGACCAGAACAAGCGTCTTCATGCCACCACTCCCAACGTCTTCAGCTTGCCGATCAGCTCGTCGACCGAGGCGACCTTGATCCCCGCCTGGCGCTTCGACGGCTCCTCCACCTTGACCACCTGAAGCCGCGGCTTGGTGTCGACGCCGTAATCGGCCGGGGTCTTCTGGGCGAGCGGCTTGGACTTGGCCTTCATGATGTTGGGCAGGGAGGCGTAGCGCGGCTCGTTGAGGCGCAAATCGGTGGTGACGATCGCGGGCAGCTTGAGCCGGAGCGTCTCGAGCCCGCCGTCGACCTCGCGGGTAACGCTGACATGCTCGCCGTCGACCTCGACCTTGGAGGCGAAGGTGCCCTGGGCCCAGCCGAGCAGAGCGGCGAGCATCTGGCCGGTCTGGTTGGAATCGTCGTCGATCGCCTGCTTGCCGAGGATGACCATCCCGGGCTGCTCCTCTTCGGCGATCTTCGCCAGGATCTTGGCGACGGCGAGCGGCTCGACCTCGTCGTCGGTGGTGACCAATATGGCCCGGTCGGCGCCCATGGCGAGCGCGGTGCGAAGCGTCTCCTGGGCCTTGGCCGGCCCGATCGAGACGGCGACGATCTCGGTCGCGACGCCTTTCTCCCTGAGCCTGATCGCTTCCTCGACGGCGATCTCGTCGAACGGGTTCATGCTCATCTTGACGTTGGCGAGGTCGACCCCCGTCCCGTCCGCCTTGACCCGCGGCTTGACGTTGTAATCGATCACCCGTTTCACGGGGACTAGCAGCTTCATTCGCTCACCCTTCTCTCTAGTCCGTCATCCCAGCGAAGGCTGGGATCCCGGCGGGCGAAAGCGACTGGGCCCTTCACCCCTTGGGGCCCCAGCCTTCGCTGGGGCGACGGTTGAACTCAAGCCGCTTCCTTCACCGCCGCGACGATCTTCCGCGCCGCGTCTCCGAGATCGTTGGCCGGAACGATGGCGAGGCCCGAATCGGCGAGGATGCGCTTGCCTTCCTCGACGTTCGTGCCCTCGAGCCGAACCACCAGGGGCACCTTCAGATCCACTTCCTTCGCGGCGGCGATGATGCCGTCGGCGATGATGTCGCAGCGCATGATCCCGCCGAAGATGTTGACGAGGATCCCCTTCACCGCCGGATCGGAGAGGATGATCTTGAACGCCGCCGTCACCTTCTCCTTGTTGGCGCCGCCGCCGACGTCGCAGAAATTGGCGGGCTCGGCGCCGTTCAGCTTGATGATGTCCATCGTCGCCATGGCGAGGCCGGCGCCGTTGACCATGCAGCCGATATTGCCGTCCAACTTGATGTAGGCGAGGTCGTATTTCGACGCCTCGACCTCCATCGGGTCCTCCTCGGTCTCGTCGCGAAGCCCCTCATATTCGGGGTGGCGGAACTCGGCGTTGGAATCGAAGCTCATCTTGGCGTCGAGGACGAGCATCCGGCCGTCCTCGGTCGCGACCAGCGGATTGATCTCGAGCATCGCGCAGTCGAGCGCGAGGAAGGCGTCGTAGAGCTGGCGGGCGAGCTTCTGACCCTGCTTGTTGAGCTCGCCTTCCAGCTTGAGCGCGAACGCCAGAGCCCGGCCATGGTGGGGCATGAAGCCCTGGGCGGGATCGATGGCGATCGTCGTGATCTTCTCGGGCGTGTCGTGCGCCACCGTCTCGATGTCCATGCCGCCCTCGGTCGAGGCGACCATCGCGACGCGGCCGCTGGAGCGGTCGACGAGCAAGGCGAGATAATATTCCCTGGCGATGTCGACGCCGTCGGTGACGTAGAGCCGGTTGACCTGCTTGCCCTCGGCGCCGGTCTGGATGGTGACGAGGGTCTTGCCGAGCATCTCGGCGGCGTTGGCGCGCACCTCCTCGACCGAGCGGGCGAGCCGGACTCCGCCCTTGGCGTCGGCGCCGAGCTCCTTGAACCTGCCCTTGCCGCGGCCGCCGGCATGGATCTGCGCCTTGACGATCCAGAGAGGTCCGGGAAGCTTCTGCGCCGCGGCGACGGCTTCCTCGACGGTGAGAGCGGCGTAGCCGGCGGGGACCGGAATGCCCTGCTCGGCGAGCAATTCCTTGGCCTGATATTCATGGACGTTCATGGCCGCGCCTAAAGCACAGGGGCGAGGCAATTCCAAGCCGCGTGGTTCGGCGGTAAGACATCGCTGCCAACTGCCGATTGGAAAGCGCCTCATGCCGACGACGATCTTCGACTGGATTGCCCGGACGGCGATGCTGGCGATGGCGGGGCTGGTGACTCTCTCAATCCTCGGCGCCATCGCCGCCATGACGAACGATCCCGGCTTGCGCTTCGCCGGCGGCGACCGGCCGGTTATCGAAGGAGCCCCGGTCGACGAGCGGCAAGCGGCAACGCCTGCGCCGGCGCCGGAGGGCGGTGGGGCCGCGGCCGTCGCGCCGGCGGGGAGTCCGGGGACCGCCGTCACGGCGCCGCGCCCGGCCCCGGACGACAAGGCCGCCCGCTGGCTGGAGGCGATCGCCTACGCGCTTCTGGCCCTCGCCGGAATCGGCGCGCTCGGCGTGCTGATGCTGTGGAGCATCGTCCGCGAACTCCGGCGGATCGGGCGTTCGCCACTATAAATCCTCCCCGCGTTTTCGCGGGGAGGGGGACCATGCGAAGCATGGTGGAGGGGTTCTGACGAGTTCGAAGAACCCCTCCACCGCGCTTCGCGCGGTCCCCCTCCCCGGCAAATGCCGGGGAGGAATTCAGCCCCCCAGCGCCGCCAGGATCTTGCGCCGGTCGAACAGCCCCAATTGTTCGGCGAAGAAGCGCTCCAGCAGGGGCGAGTCGAGGTCGTACAAGGCGGCCAGCGCCGGGGCGCCCTTGTCGAGCAGGAGGCGGTTGACGCTTCGGTGGAACTCGCGGCGCTTCCAAAGAGCCGCCGCTTCGGCCTCGAACAGATCGTGCAGCGCCGGTCCGGACAGGTCGCTCTGCCGGGTGAGGGCAAGCCCGGTGCGAAGCGCGTCGGGAAGCGCCGAGCCGGTGAACGGATGGGAAAAGCCGCCGCGCGCGCCGAGCTTCGCCACCCGCGCGCCGCCGATCCGCCAATAAGCCGCGAAATCGCCGCCCAGGGCGACCGGCCGGGAGGAGGATTCGGCCTTTCGGGGCTCGCCGTCGTGCCAGCCGCGGCGGCCGACATACTCCTCGATCCGGTCCGGTCCGTCGGCCCCGCCCTCGGCGCTTCGCGAATAGTCGATCCGCTCGATCCTCAGCGTCCGCTCGTCGATCGGGATGCAGGCGAAATGGCCGCAGCCGCCGGTTTCGAGGGTCAGATCGGCGAGCACCGGGAGGTCGACCCGGTGCGGGTCGGCGAAGCGGCAGGTGCGCGCGGTGCGGTGCCGCCAGGCGATCTCGAGGGTGGTCTGCTGGGCCCAGCCGCGGGCGTCGAGCGCGCCGGTGCCGGCGATCGATTCGCCGCCGGTCAGAAGCAGGCTGTCGTCGCGAATCGCCACGACCTTGGCGGTGCGCGCGCACCGGTCGGGAAGGGCGTCGGCGACTTCATGGTGGATCGCCTCGGTGGTGACGAAGTGGCTGGCGAGCTTGAGCTTGCGGCTGCGTGACGGCAAGGCGACGTAGCAGGAGTCCCAGCGCCGGGCGACGACCGGGCCGAGCAGGTCGCGCTCCTCGCCGGCGAGGCCGGCGTCGAGCAGGAGCATGCCGTTGCCGCCGCCGAACCTGACCTCCTCGCCGACCAGCACCATCGCCTCTTCGGGCCTCAGCCGAGCCATGGCGAGCGCGGCGAAGCATCCCGCGACTCCGCCGCCCGCGATCAGCAGCCCGCAATTTTTGCCCCTGCGCATCGTCACGTGCTTATCGTCCGACTTCGCGGGAGGCCATGCCCGCGTGACCCACGAGTCGCGAAAGGCCCAAAACGACACGTTTTTTTCGTAACGCTGCCGGAATCCTTCGGTTAGAAACGCGCCGTTGGGCAACAGGAGGGACCGAATGACCGTGAAGACTATTTTGCGGGCCGCCGCCTTGGCGGCGCCGCTCCTGGCCGCCGGGCCGGCCCTGGCCCAGGGGGCCGGAGAGGAAGGGCGGCCTTACGATCGCAACAGCCTGACGATCGGCCTGGGCGGCGCCTACGTCCCGTCCTACGAGGGCTCGGACGATTATATCCTGACTCCGATCGGCCTCGCTTTCGGCAAGGTCGCCGGCTTCGGCTTCGCCACCCGCGGCACCGCCCTCTACGTCGATCTCATCCCCGACAAGCGTGACGCTCCGGTCGATGTGGATTTCGGCCCGCTCGCCAACGTCCGCCTCGACCGCACCAACCGGATCAAGGACGTCCGGGTGCGGGCGCTCGGCGAGCTCGACACCGCCATCGAGCTCGGCGCCTGGGCGGGGCTGAGAAAGAACGGAGTGCTCCACCAATATGACAATATCGGGGTTCGTATCGCCTGGCAGAAGGATGTCAGCGACGCCCACGAGAGCACGATCGTCACGCCGGCGATCGAATATTCCTCGCCGCTCAGCGAAAAGACCCTCGTCAGCTTCAGCCTCCAGGCCGAGCATGTCGGCGACGGCTATGCGCGCGCTTATTATTCGATCGGCGCGGCGGGCTCCGCGGCGAGCGGCCTCGCCGTCTACAATGCCGACGGCGGCTGGAAGAGCTGGCGCACGACCCTGCTGCTCGGCCAGGCGCTGACCGGCGACCTCAGGAACCCGAAGCTCTCCCTGTTCGGCGGAGTGGGCTATTCGCGGCTGCTCGGCGACATCGCCCGAAGCCCGATCGTCCGGGTCGCCGGCGATCGCGACCAATATTTCGCGACCCTGGGCCTGGCCTATACGTTCTAGATCCTCCCCATGCGCAGCATGGGGAGGGGGACCAGGCGAAGCCTGGTGGAGGGGTATTTGACGAGGCCGGTTCCAGCTACCCCTCCGCCACCCTTGGGTGGTCCCCCTCCCCATCTGACGATGGGGAGGATCAACAGCTAGTGACACATCCGGAACCACCCGCCATAGTCGCGCGCTATATGGGGCAACTGCAAAAATGGAGCCCGCTATGAGAGGATATGCCGGGCTCGCCGTAACGGGGATGATCATCGTCCTCGCGTCGCCGGCGGCGGCGCTGGACCGATCGGGGGAGGGCGGCGAGGCGAAACGCTTCGAGGCCATGCCGGCTCAGAGCCGGTCGAACAGTCTCGTTCCACAATCTGTCGCGCTCGACGTGAACGACCTGGTTCCGGTGGAAGACCCGTCCGCGCCGCGCCTGTTCGGAAGCCTTCCGGTCGCGGACAATGTGGCGGTCGGAGTCGGTCTCTTCTCCGTCCTCGGAACGACCGAGAAGGAGCAGATGCGGCGCCGGCTCGATCCGGCGCGCGAGTTCCTCGGCTCGGGCACGCGCGTGGCCGCCGTCGGAATGAGCCTGCGCTTCTAGCTTACCGTCATCCCGGCGAAAGCCGGGACCCATGAACACCGTCCGTGGAAACCTCGCCGCGCGCCGTGTTCATTGGTCCCGGGTCAAGCCCGGGATGACGTTCAATATGCGCTTTGCCCTTTTCCGCGCAGCCCTTCTGCGCTAGGAACATGGCGTGAACGACGCGCCGGCCGAGGGGAGGATCCGAAAGATCATCCATGTCGACATGGACGCCTTCTATGCGTCGGTCGAGCAGCGCGACAATCCGGAGCTGAGGGGCAAGCCGCTGGCCGTCGGCGGCGGAGTCCGCGGTGTGGTGGCGGCGGCGAGTTACGAAGCGCGCAAATGGGGCGTCCGTTCGGCGATGCCGGCGGTCACCGCCAAGCGCCGCTGCCCGGAGCTGATCTTCGTCAAGCCGCGCTTCGACGCCTATCGCGCCGTCTCGCAGCAGATCCGGGCGATCTTCCTCGACTATACGCCGCACGTCGAGCCGCTCTCGCTGGACGAAGCCTATCTCGACGTCACCGAGGATCTGAAGGGAATCGGAATCGCGACCGAGATCGCGCGGGAGATACGGGCCCGGATCCAGGCCGAGACCGGCCTCACGGCCTCGGCCGGGGTGAGCTACAACAAGTTCCTCGCCAAGCTCGCCTCCGATCAGAACAAGCCCGACGGCCTGTGCGTGGTCACGCCGGCGCGCGGCCCCGCCTTCGTCGAGGGGCTTCCGGTCAAGCGCTTCCACGGAGTCGGCCCCAAGACCGCCGAGAAGATGGCCCGGCTCGGGATCGAGACGGGCGCCGATCTCAAGGCCCGCAGCCTCGACTTCCTCGCCGCCCATTTCGGCTCCAGCGCCCAATATTATCACGACCTCGCCCGCGGCATCTGCCATCGCCAGGTCAAGGCCGACCGGCCCTACAAGTCGGTCAGCGCCGAGGACACGTTCCTCACCGACCTGTCCGACGAGGAGGCCCTGCTCGCCGAGCTCGACCGGATCGGCCGCCACGTCTGGCAGCGCATCCGGTCGAAAGAGCTGTCGGGCCGCACCGTC
>JBEVDE010000005.1:0-9099 GCA_040514175.1 Allosphingosinicella sp.
CGAGATCCGCGAGCAGGTCGGCTCCGGCCGGGTCATTTGCGGGCTTTCGGGCGGAGTCGACAGCGCCGTCGCCGCCGTCCTCATCCACGAGGCGATCGGCCATCAGCTGACCTGCGTCTTCGTCGACCACGGACTGATGCGCGCACGCGAGGCCGAGCAGGTCGTCTCGCTGTTCCGCAATCATTACAACATTCCGCTCGTCCACGTCGCGGCGGAGGATCTGTTCCTCTCCGGCCTCGCCGGGCTCGCCGACCCGGAGGACAAGCGCAAGTTCATCGGCAAGACCTTCATCGACGTCTTCGAGGCCGAGGCGAAGAAGATCGGCGGCGCCGATTTCCTCGCCCAGGGCACGCTCTATCCGGACGTCATCGAGAGCGTCAGCTTCACCGGCGGCCCTTCCGTGACGATCAAGAGCCATCACAATGTCGGCGGCCTGCCGGAGCGGATGAACCTCAAATTGGTCGAGCCCTTGCGCGAGCTGTTCAAGGACGAGGTGCGCGAGCTGGGCCGCGAGCTCGGCCTCCCCGACGCCTTCGTCGCCCGCCACCCCTTTCCCGGCCCCGGCCTCGCCATCCGCATCCCGGGCGAGGTCACCAGGGAGCGCTGCGACATCCTGCGCAAGGCCGACGCCGTCTATCTCGACGAGATCCGCACGGCCGGCCTCTACGATTCCATCTGGCAGGCCTTCGCCGTGCTTCTGCCCGTCCGCACCGTCGGCGTGATGGGCGACGGGCGCACCTACGATTATGTCTGCGGGCTTCGCGCCGTCACCTCGACCGACGGCATGACCGCCGACATCTACCCGTTCGACGCCGCCTTCCTGAGCCGGGTCGCGACCCGCATCATCAACGAGGTGAAGGGCATCAACCGGGTCGTCTACGATTATACGTCGAAGCCGCCCGGGACGATCGAGTGGGAATGAGCATGCCGGCCCGTCCGGGTCGCAAGAGGTTCGCCGCCACTCGTCAACTTTGCATCGACCGGTTATAGGCGCGAAATGTCGACGATCGTCTCTGCCGCCAGGAAAGTCCTGCCCCAAGGCGTCAAGAACCGGGTCGGCGAGGCGCTGAGGGCGCTGACGCCGGAACGGCTCCTGCCCGGGCTGGTCCGGCGCTATTGCGTCGGCCGCGGTCTGGAAGTGGGCGCGGGCCCAAATCCTTATACCGATCCGTCACGGACCGAATATCTCGATAAGCATACCGACAATGCTCACGGCACTCGCCGGGCCGACATGGTGGGCGACGCGGCGGGCATCCCGCGTCCGGACGGAACCTTCGATTATCTGCTCTCGTCACACTGTCTCGAGCACCATCCCGACACGATCAGGACGCTCAACGAATGGGCCCGGGTGCTCAAACCGGGGGGGATATTGTTCCTGATCCTCCCGCATGCCGACCGCACCTTCGACCGGCACCGCGAGAAGACCACGCTGGAGCACCACCTCCAGGATTTCGAGACTCTGGAAGGCCGCGAGGACCGGTCCCACGTCGCGGAGGCCGAAGCTGGCATGCGCAAGCTCGAGGATCTGGCCGAGATGGAGGATATCCATCGGCGCACCTGGGGCGCCGATTTCTGGGACTGGGACCATCGCTTCGCCAACGACGCCTTCCACTTTCACGTCTGGACCCAGGACGAGATCGTGCGCCTGCTCCAGCATCTGCGGTTCCGGATCCTGTTCGTGGAGGAGGCGGTGCGGGAGCGTATGGACAGCTTCGTGGTGGTCGCCCGCAAGGTCTGATCCCTGCCGGCCCGGGGTCGCAGCCGAATGGCGCCTTCGAGCCAAAAAAAGGGGGCGCCGCGGCGCCCCCTCAGTCCTTGGCTGGTCAAGCCGCTTATTGCTTCGGAATGGCTCCGGGCGTGAAGGCGCCGTTGGAGTTGTTTCCGTCGAGCCGGTTGTCGCCATAGGTATTGACGATTGCGCCGTTGCTGATCACGACGCCCGACCCGGCGACGAACGAGTTGCCGGTGATCGTCGTGTTGCCGACCCGGATCAATACCGTGGATCCGTTGGCGCCCAGGCCGATGGCGCTATTGTTGGCGATGAGCGAATTGGTGACCATCATGGTGATCGCGCTGGTCGCGGGCGGGGCGAGGGCGAGAATGCCGTTGCCGGTGGTGCCCGAGATCAGGGTGTTGTTCATCGTGAGCGCGATGCCGGCCCCGGTATAGCCGGTCGTGTCCACCGACAGCCCCGAGCTGGCATTGTTCTGGAGCTTGACACCGTCCATCACGACGCGGGCGACGCCGACGCTGGTCGGCTTCACGAGGACTCCGCCGCCGGTAGCGCCGCTGCCGTTCTGGGTGACCGTCACGTTGGACATGTGGAGGTTGCCGACGCCGGTGCTGGGCTGGAAGCTCACGCCGAAGCTGCTCGCGGCGTTGAAGCGCCGGATCACGGTGTCCTCGATGTGAAGCGAGCCCTGGTTGATGAAGCGGACTCCGTTGCTCGGCGGGTTGACCCCGAAAATGTCGAGTCCGCGAAGCACCGTCACGTCGGTCGAGAGCGGCATGTTGACGACAACGCCGTTGCCGCCGGCGAGCGCGCCGCCTTCGGTATAGGGGCAGGAAATGGTCATCGACTTGATGATCGTCACGGCGCCGAAGCCGCCCGGATCGAGGCAGTTGATCTCGCCGCCCGCGGCCGTCTTGGAAATGGCGCCGGCGAAGGTCTTGCAGGGCGCCGTGCGGCTGCACGGATTGACGTCGTCGCCGACGCCCGACACCCAGGTGCGGGTCGCCTGGGCGGAGGCCGGAGTCGCAAAGCCGATAGTCATGCCGGCGGTGGCGAGCGCCACCATCAGGATACGGTTTCTCATTCCAATCATCGATTGTCCTCCCCATTTCGGAATTGAATGAACCCCAAATGAATATCACAATTTGGCTCGGCCTACTCCAACAATTTATCCGAAAAATGGTTAATCGTGACAAAGGCTTAGGGGGTGTTCGAGTCATTCACTCTGATACGCTTACATCCGAATCCGGTCCGATTCGGCCAAAGGCGAATCACCCGGCGAGGCCGCGGCGGTGAGCCCGACCCTGCTCGCCCTCTGCCTCGGATTTTTCTCGGCGATCACCCTCGCCGCCGCCAACATGTCGGTGAAGATGGGCAGCGACATCCTCGTCGGCCGGGCGGTGCTTTCCGCCAGCGCCGCCCTGACGGTCGCTCCCGCGGCCTTCTTCGTGCCCTTGCCGGACGCCTGGACCTGGGGCGCGCTTCTGCTCGCCGTCCCGGCCCATTATGGCTATCAGCTCTGCCTGGTGCGGGCGCTTCAGCGGGGGGATCTCTCGCTCGTCTTCCCGGTGATGCGCGGCGCGGCGCCGCTGCTCACCGCCGCCGCCGCCTTCCTCCTGCTGCGCGAGACCCTGCCGGCGCTGGCGCTGGCCGGGCTGGTGGTGGCGACCGCCGCCGTCTTCGTCTTCGCCGCGCCGCCGCGCGGCACCCTGCTCCGCCACCATCCGGACGGAGCGGTGCTCGGCTGGGCGCTCGCCACCGCGGTCGGGGTGGCGCTCTACAACGTCGCCGATGCGCGCGGCGTCCGCGGCGCGCCGGAACCCTTCACCTACATCGTCTGGATCTTCATCCTCGATGCGATCTGCATCACCCTCACGGCCTCGCTCATCCGCCGGCGCGAGCTCATACGGACGATCGCCCTGAAATGGCGCTACGGGGTCGCCGCCGGCTTCCTCTCGATCCTCTCCTACGGCTCGGCGGTCTACGCCTTCAGCCTGATGGAGACCGCGCGCGTTTCGGCGCTTCGCGAAACGTCGGTCGTCTTCGCCGCCCTGCTCGGAGCGATTTTCCTGAAGGAAGGGTTCGGAGCGAGACGGATCGCCGCAGCGCTCGCTTTGGCGGCCGGGCTGGTCGCGATGCAGTTCGGCGGCTAAGAAGCCCCCATGTCCGTCACCCATTCGCTCGATACCGCGACCAGCCGCGCGAACCCCGTGCCGAGCCCGATGAAGCGGCTGACGGTGCCCAGGCTGAAGGCGATGAAAAGCGGCGAGCCGATCGTCATGCTCACCGCCTACACGGCGCGCTGGGCGCAATTGCTCGATCCGCATTGCGACATCCTCCTCGTCGGCGACAGCCTCGGGCAGGTGATCTACGGCCTGCCTTCGACCGTTCCGGTGACCCTGGAGATGATGTGCGCCCACGGCGCGGCGGTGGTCCGCGGCTCCTGGCACGCGGTGGTCGCGGTCGACATGCCGTTCGGCGCCTATGAGGCGAGTCCGCAGCAGGCCTTCGCCAGCGCGTCGCGGATCCTCAAGGAGACCGGCGCGGCCGCGGTGAAGCTCGAAGGCGGCGAGGCGATGGCGGAGACGGTCGCCTTCCTCAGCCAGCGCGGCATCCCGGTGATCGGCCATGTCGGCCTCACCCCGCAGGCGGTCAACGCGCTCGGCGGCTACGGCACCCGGGGCCGGGGCGAGGCGGAGGCGAGGAAGATCGTCGCCGACGCCCGGGCGATCGACGAGGCCGGCGCCTTCCTGCTCGTGCTCGAGGGGGTGATGGAGGAGGTGGCGGCGGAGATCACCGGCCTCGTCTCCTGCCCGACCATCGGCATCGGCGCTTCGCCGAGCTGCGACGGCCAGGTGCTCGTGACCGAGGACATGCTCGGGCTGTTCGAGCGCACGCCGCGCTTCGTGAAGCGATTCGACGATCTCGCCGGCCGGATCGAGACGGCCGCGGCCGCTTATGCCGGCGAGGTTCGAAGCCGGACCTTCCCCGGCGAGGAGCAAATCCAGCGCGCCAAGAAATGAGTTTCCCGGCGAAAGCCGGGATCCAGCCGCGCCGTGCCGAGCCACTGGACCCCGGCCTTCGCCGGGGAACGAGCGACGATGAAGGCTTCCGTTGCGCGCCGGGCCTCGGTAGAGAGGCGCCCGGGGCAGATGCCGGCGCCGCGCTTTTTCGTTCATCCTCCATATCGCTTTCATCGGCGATGAGGCTTGGGCGAACGGGGTCGACCGGACAGCATTTGGAGGTTTTTCTTGGCGCCGAGGCCTGTCGACAACGAATCCTTCTACCGCGAGGTCGATGAGGAGCTTCGCCGCGACCAGATGAAGACCTACTGGGAGCGGTTCGGCAAGCTCGTCATCGCCGGGGTCCTGCTCGTGCTGGCTTCGATCGGCGGTTACATCTGGTGGCTGAACCAGAAGGAGGTGAAAGCCGGGGAGCAAAGCGCCACCCTGGTAGCCGCTTTCGACGACGTCACCGCCGGCCGCAAGGCGGCGGCGACGGCCAAGCTCGACGGGCTCGCCAAGTCCGGTTCGGACGGACATCGCGCCGCGGCCCTGCTCACCAAGGCGGATCTCGCCATCGAGTCGAACGACCTCAAGGGCGCGGCCGCCACCTACAAGCAGGTCGCCGACGATTCGGGCCTCGCCCAGCCTTATCGCGACCTCGCTCTGGTGAGGATGACCGCGGTGGAGTTCGACACGCTTCCGCCGCAACAGGTCGTCGACCGGCTCAAGGGGCTCGCCGTCGCCGGCAGCCCCTGGTTCGGAAGCGCCGGCGAGATGGTCGCGCTCTCCTATCTCAGGCTCAACAAGCCGCAGCAGGCCGCCGGCATCTTCGCCGCCATGGCGAAGGACAAGAAGCTCCCGGATACCCTGCGTTCCCGGGCCACCCAGATGGCCGGTTCGCTCGGCGTCGACGCCGTCCAGGAGACGGCGGACGCAACACAGGAAGGCACTCAATGAAGCGAATGATCCTCGCCCTCGTCGCGGCCAGCCTGGTCGGCGGCTGCGGCAGCGTCGGCCTTGGCGGCAAAGGCAAGAAGAAGGTGACCCCGACGGTCGGCGAGCGCATTTCCGTTCTCTCCCGCGAGCGGGTGCTGGAGGTCGATCCCGCCCTTAGCGGAATTGCGGTGACCCTGCCGCCGGCGCAGCCCAATGCGGAATGGACCCAGTCGGGGGGCAATGCGGCCAAGGCGATGGGCCATCTCGCGCTCGGCTCCGCGCCGGGCCTGGCCTGGCGGGTCGGCACCGGCGAAGGCAGCAGCAACCAGGCCCAGCTCGCCTCCTCGCCCGTCATCGGCGAGGGCCGGATCTTCACCATCGACACGAGGGCGGTGGTGCGAGCGATCAGCCCCGAGAATGGCGGCACGATTTGGCAGGCGCAGGTGCGCGGCGCCAATGCGCCCGAAGGCGCCCTGTTCGGCGGCGGAGTCGCCTACGACAACGGCCGGATCTACGCGACCAACGGCGCCGGCGACGCCGCCGCGCTCGACGCCAAGACCGGGGCGCTCGTCTGGCGGGTTCGGCCGGGCGGGCCGCTGCGCGGCGCGCCGACGGTCGCCAACGACAATGTCTATGTGGTCACCCAGGACAACCAGCTGGTCGCGCTCAACCCCGCCAACGGCGCCATCCGCTGGAGCGGCTCGGGCGCGGTCGAGATCGCCGGGATCCTCGGCGCCTCTTCGCCCGCCGCGGCGCAGGGCACGGTCGTCGCCGGCTTCTCGTCCGGCGAATTGAACGCCTATCGCTACGAGAACGGCCAGAATCTCTGGCAGGACGCGCTCGCCCGGACGAGCGTCTCGACCAGCGTCACCTCGCTATCCGACATCGACGCCGATCCGGTGATCGATTCGGGCCGGGTCTATGCGGTCGGCCAGGGCGGGCGGATGGTCGCGATCGAGCTGATCACCGGCCAGCGCGTCTGGGAGATCAACGTCGCCGGAATCTCTACCCCCTGGGTCGCGGGCGACTGGATCTTCGTCGTCACCGACGAGGCCCAGCTGCTCGCTTTGTCGCGGACCAACGGCCATATCCGCTGGATGACCCAGCTGACCCGCTATCGCGACGTCAAGGACAAGAAGGGCCGGATCGACTGGGTCGGCCCGATCCTCGCCGGCGACCGGCTGGTGCTCGCCAATTCGGGCGGGCAGATCCTCTACATCTCCCCTGCCGACGGCAGCGTCCAGAGGACCCAGGAGACGAGGATGCCGGTGTCGCTCCAGCCGATCGTCGCCAACAACACGCTCTACGTCCTCCACGACAACGGGCAGCTGACCGCCTGGCGGTAAATTATCCTCCCCATGCAAAGCATGGGGAGGGGGACCAGGCGAAGCCTGGTGGAGGGGTAGTTAGCACACGCCTGCGCCATTACCCCTCCACCACCCTTCGGGTGGTCCCCCTCCCCATCTTGCGATGGGGAGGATAAGCTCCGGTTGACCCTCCCGCCCATAATCGCCACGGCAACCCCATGGCGAAGCTTCCCACCGTCGCGATCGTCGGCCGGCCCAATGTCGGCAAGTCGACCCTGTTCAACCGGCTGGTCGGCCGCAAGCTCGCTTTGGTCGACGACCGGCCGGGCGTGACCCGCGACCGGCGGGAAGGGGAGGCGACCCTGCTCGGGCTCGACTTCAGGGTCATCGACACCGCCGGCTATGAGGATGAGGATCCCGACACCCTGCCCGGCCGGATGCGCGCCCAGACCGTCGCCGCGGTGCGCGAGGCCGACGCCGCGCTCTTCCTGATCGACGCCCGCGCCGGGCTCACTCCGCTCGACGAGGAGATCGGCCGCTGGCTGAGGAGCGAGACGACCCCCGTCATCCTCGCCGCCAACAAGGCCGAGGGCCGCGCCGGCGAGGCCGGGATCATGGAGGCCTGGGCGCTGGGCTTCGGCGAGCCGATCGCGATGAGCGCCGAGCATGGCGAGGGCGTCGTCGACCTGTTCGAGCATTTGCGACCCCATATCGAGCGCGAGGAGGAGGAGGATGAGGATCGGACCGGCGACGGGCCGCTCAAGCTCGCCATCGTCGGCCGGCCCAATGCCGGAAAGTCTACGCTGATCAATAAAATCCTTTCAGAAGAAAGGCTTATCACCGGCCCGGAGGCCGGGATCACCCGCGACTCGATCGCGATCGATTGGGTGTATCACTCACCGCACGGCGATCGTCCGGTGCGGCTGATCGACACCGCCGGGATGCGCAAGAAGGCCAAGGTCCAGGACAAGCTCGAGAAGCTCGCGGTGGCGGACGGCCTTCGCGCCGTCGACTTCGCGGAAGTGGTGGTTTTGCTGCTCGACGGAACGCTCGGCCTCGAGGCGCAGGATCTGAAGATCGCCGACCGGGTGCTTCAGGAGGGCCGCGCTCTGATCATCGCGATCAACAAATGGGACGTGGCGCACGACCAGAGCAGCCTCTTCAACGGCATCAAGGCCGCGCTTGGAGAGGGGCTTGCCCAGGCCCCCAACGTTCCCCTCCTCACCGTCTCGGCCAGGACCGGCAAGGGCCTCGACGCTTTGCTCGGCGCCGCCTTCGAGGTGCGCGAAATCTGGTCGAAGCGGGTCTCGACCGGCCAGCTCAATCGCTGGTTCGAGGATGCGGTGGAGAAGAATCCGCCGCCCGCGCCGAGCGGCCGCCGGATCAAGCTTCGCTACATCACCCAGGTCGGCGCCCGCCCGCCCAGCTTCGTCGTCTTCGGAAGCCGACTCGAGGCGCTTCCCGAAAGCTATCGCCGCTATCTCATGAACGGAATGCGCCGCGAGCTCGGCTTCGGCGCGGTCCCGATCCGCCTCGCCCTGCGCGGCGGCAAGAATCCCTACGACTCGAAAGGCTGACCCGGCGTCAACCGGTCCTTTACTCCCTCGGGCCTAGGCTTGCGGCGTGGACGAGGTGACCGGCAACGAAGAAGAGATCATCGACTGGATGGTCTTTTGTGCGGCGCGCAGCGAGCTGGGCGCGGGATTCGCGCGCATCCTCAGCTATTTTCGCGAGGACGGCGAGAAAGCGGTGAGCCGGATCGAGGCGGCGATGCACGCCCGCGACACCGCCGGCCTGGTCCTCCCCGCCCACACGATGAAGTCCGAAGCCCGCCAGTTCGGCGCCGAGCCGCTGGGCGCGCTCGCCGAGGAGATCGAGTTCGGCGCCCGACGGGCGATCGAGATGGGCTTCTTCCCGGACAACCTCCTCCCCTCCGTCGCCCGCCTCCGTCCGCTTTACCTCGAGACTATGAGCCAGCTCGAGGCCGAGGCCAACCCTTTGGTCCAGCGCCGGGTGGCGGCGCCCTAGAGCGATCTGCACTTAGATAGACGCATATCCTGCATTTACGATGTAGTTGGCGCATTCGTCTGGTGTGAAGCGGTCGAGGAGGCTTCCGATC
>JBEVDE010000014.1:0-8563 GCA_040514175.1 Allosphingosinicella sp.
CCTGCCCTTCGTGAAGGCCCGGCGCATAGGCCTGGAGATGGGCGTAATAGAAGATCCAGCGGCCGTCGGGCGAGCGCACGTAAGCGGTGATGCCGCCGCCGCCCTGGCTGTTGAACAATTTCTCGACCGTCCCCGGCGCCGCGGCGATCACCGGGGTGCCGTGGGGCGCCATGATGTCGATCGCATTGTGCACCCGGGCGCCGCCGGAGCGGGACTGGGTGTAGGTGTCCTGGAGCTCGGAGGCCTTCACCCCGGCGACCGGGATGGCGACTCCGCTCGGCCCGCGCACGAGCGCCCCGCGCGAGGTCGGATCGGACGAAGGCGGCGGCGGTCCGGCGCTCGGAGCGGCGGTGGGGCCGGTCACCCGGATTCCGCTATAGGCCATGAACCAGAAAGCGCTGGTCAGAGCGCAGGTGATGATCGCCGTGACGAGGACGAGGACGAAGGTTCTAAGCCGCTCCATCCCCGCTCAACGCAACTTGTTTCCCGCCCGTTCCGTTCGCCATCATTCCGGCGGTCGCCCGGACCCCGGGTCAGGCCCGGCCCCGCTCCTCAGCCAGCAGGCCCGCAAACTCCGCCACCGCCGCTTGCGGTCCCCGCTCGTCGCCCCATACCGCGCTGCACACGGCGAGGAAATCCGCCCCCGCGTCGATCAGCACCCGTCCGTTCCCGGCGGTGATCCCGCCGATGGCGACGCAGGGTATCTCGAACAGGCGCGACCACCAGGAAAGGATGGCTGGCTCGGGCCGGTGCGCCGTCTCCTTGGTCGCGGTCGGGAAGAAGGCGCCGAAAGCGACATAGTCGACGCCCGCGTCGCCCGCCTCCATCGCCAGGTGGCGGCTGTCGTGACAGGTCACCCCGATCTGCGCCGAGGGGCCGAGCAGCGCCCTCGCCTCGCGCGGGTCGCCGTCGCTTTGGCCGAGGTGAACGCCGTCGGCGCCGAGCCGCTTGGCGAGGCCCATGTCGTCGTTGACGATGAAGGCGACCTCATGGGCTTCGCACAGGCGCTGCAGGGGCTCGGCGAGCCGCGCCGCCTCATGCTGGCCGACGCCTTTCACCCGGAGCTGGAAGGCCGCGACCGGGCCGCCGCCCAGAGCGCGCTCGAGCCGCCCGGGGAAGTCGCCGCCGACTTCGGGCGGCGAGATCAGGTAGAGCTGGCAGGGCGGCCGCGCCGTCGGCTCGAACAGGTGCGCGAATTCGGGATCGAGCGGGTCTTCCATCGCCTCAGGAACTCGCATCGATACGCTCGCCGCTCAAGCAGCAAAAGCGGGCGGGCTTGCGGCCGGTCCCCCAGGTCTCGGCCACCGAGGTGTAGCCGGCCGTCTCCATCAGCGCCTTCACCTCCGCGGCCTCGAACAGGCGGAAGCCGAAGCGGTGGCCGGGCCATTTGCGAAGCTCCGACGCCGGTTCGAAGACGATGGCGAGCCGGCCGCCCGGCTTCGTCACCCGGGCCAGCTCGGCCATGGCGGCCGCCGGGTCCGGCCAGAAATAGAGGCTGTTGACGCTCACCGCCCGAGTCACCGTCTCGGGCGGAAGCGGAAGGCTCTCGGCGGAGGCGCGAAGGAGGTGGAGCCGGCCGCGCCTCACGTCGCGGGCGAAGCGGCCGCGGGCCCGGGCGATGAGCGTCTCGGACAGGTCCGCCCCGAACACCTCGCCTCGGGTCCCCAGAAGCAGCGAGCGAAGCAGACCGCCGCCGCCGAAGCCCACTTCCAGGACCCAGTCCTCCCGCCCGAGACGCAGGCAATCCAGGGCGAGCGCGTTCATCTCCCGGCTGATCCGGTCGAGCCAGGGCGCGATCAGGAACCGCCCGACGGGTCCGGACGGCCGCGCGAACTGGCCGGCGAGGAAGCGGTGGAGGCTTATGCCGCGGCCTTCTCGGTCGAGGCGCGATGGATGTCGTCGATCGCCTGCCCGAGCGAGCGGTCGAATTCCTCGTCGCTCATCGGGTGGCGCAGGTCCTCGAGCAGCGCCCGGCTGAAGCTGGCGATCATGCCCCGGTTCCGGGCGAGCTCGGCGCAGGCTTCGGGACGGGCGTAGCCGCCCGACAGAGCGACCACTCGAAGCACTCGCGGATGGCCGACGAGCGGGTCGAACAGCCCCGCCGTCGCCGGGATGCTGAGCTTGAGCATCACCTTGTCGTCGCCGGGCAAGGCGTCGAGGCCCTTGAGCAATTCCGCGAGCAGGATCCGGTCCGCCTCGGCGCGCTCCGGGCTCCTGATGTTGACCTCGGGCTCGAGGATCGGGACCAGCCCGGCGGCGAGAACCTGCCGGGCGACCTCGAACTGCTGACGGACGATCGCGGCGATGCCCGCGGCGTTGGCGAGGTTGATGACCGAGCGCTCCTTGGTGCCGAACACGCCGAGGCCCCTGGCCCGGGCGAGCAGGCCGTCGAGCTCGGGCATCGGCTTCATCAGCTGGACGCCGTTTTCCTCGGCCTCGAGGCCCTTGTCGATCTTGATGAAGGGCACCACGCCCCGCGCCTTCAGCACTTCGGGGACCGGCCGGCCGTCGATCTCGCCGTCCATCGTCCGCTCGAACAGGATGGCGCCGATCACCTTGTCGCCGCTGAACGACGGCGAGGTGATGATTCGCGAGCGCATCTCGTGGATGAGGCCGAACATCTCCTCGTCGGAGCTCCAGGCCCCCTCCTCGATGCCGTAACCCTTGAGCGCCTTGGGCGTCGATCCGCCGCTCTGGTCGAGCGCGGCGATGAAGCCCTCGCCCTTCGCCATCTGCGCCGTCATCTTCGCATGATCCATGTCGCCCTCATCCTTCGATTCGTGAAAAGTCGCGCGTCCCGTATCGCAGCGGGCGGCGGGGTTCAAATGGAGGAAGCGGGGACGGTCCGGCGACGGCCGCACGATCGCCGCCGGAAAGCCGAGTCAGGCCGCCGGCGGGCCCTTCAGCTCGAGCCCGTTGCCGTCCGGATCGGTCAGGTAGATAGACGGCCCGTCGCCCTCGGCGCCGTAGCGCCGCTCCACCCGGGCCTCGAGTCCGTGGCTTGCGAGATGGGCGAGGACCGCCGGCTCGTCCCAGGGCAGGACCCGGAAGCAGACATGATCGACGTTGCGCCCCTCGCGCCCCGGACCGGCGCCGCCGGTGCGGCCGAGCGGGCCGTCGAGGGGCACGAGGTCGATCAGCGCGCTTCCGGCCCTGAGCTGGTAGAGCCCGATCCCTTCCTGGACCTTCTCGAGCGTGGCGCCGAGCACTTCGGTGTAGAAGCGCAGCGCCGAGTCCAGATCGGCGACGCGAAAGACGACATGGTCGATCGCGGCGAGCCTGATCATTCGGAAAGCGCCTCCACGCCCGGAAGCGCCTTGCCCTCCATCCATTCGAGGAAGGCGCCGCCGGCGGTGGAGACGAAGGTGAAGTCGCCGGCGACTCCGGCCTGGTTGAGCGCGGCCACGGTGTCGCCGCCGCCGGCGACCGAGACGAGCTGGCCGGCCTGGGTCAAAGCCGCGGCGGTCTGCGCCAGCTGCACGGTGGCGCGGTCGAAGGGCGGGGTCTCGAAGGCGCCGAGCGGCCCGTTCCAGACCAGGGTCCGGCAGGTCTTGAGCGCGTCGGCGAGCGCCTCGACCGCGGCCGGGCCGATGTCGAGGATCATCTCGTCGGCGGCGACTTCGTGGACGTTGCAGGTCCTGAGGCCGGGCGGATGGGCGGCGAACTGGGTCGCCACGACCACGTCGTAGGGCAGGTGGACGGTGCACTTCGCTTGCTCGGCCGCGTCGAGTATCTCGAGGGCGGTGTCGCCAAGCTCATGCTCGCACAGCGACTTGCCGACGTCGATGCCGCGGGCGGCGAGGAAGGTGTTGGCCATGCCGCCGCCGATGATAAGATGATCGACTTTCGCCACCAGGTGACGGAGCACTTCGAGCTTGGTCGAGACCTTGGCGCCGCCGACCACCGCCGCCACCGGCCGCTCGGGCTCGCCAAGCGCCTTCTCGAGCGCCTTGAGCTCCGCTTCCATCGCCCGGCCGGCATAAGCGGGCAGCAGGTGCGCGAGGCCCTCGGTGGAAGCGTGGGCGCGGTGGGCGGCGGAGAAAGCGTCGTTGACGTAGAAATCGCCCAGCGCCGCAATCGCCCTGGCGAGCTCCGGATCGTTCTTCTCCTCGCCGGCATGGAAGCGGGTGTTCTCGAGGATGGCGACGTCGCCGGGCCGGAGCTGGGCGACGTTGGCGGCGGCATTCTCGCCCCGGCAGTCGCCGACGAAGCGCACCGGGCGGCCCAGCACCTGGCTGTAGGCACTGGTGACGAGCGACAGCGACATGTCCGGCCTTTGCTCCCCCTTCGGCCGGCCGAAATGGGCGAGAAGGAGGACGATCGCGCCCTTGTCGGCAAGCTCGGTCACCGTCGGCAGGGTGGCGCGGAGGCGGGTATCGTCGGTGACCACGAGATCCGCCATGGGCACGTTGAGGTCGACCCGCACCAGCGCCCGCTTGCCGCGCACGTCGCCGAGATCGTCGAGGGTTTTGAATGACGTCATGACGCCGTTCCTCCCCTCCCTGGAAGGGAGGGGTCGGGGGTGGGTCCGCCGAAGGCGGCCGAAACTCCGAGGCCGTAAAAGTCTCGCTGCGCTCGCCTACCCACCCCTGGCCCCTCCCTTCCAGGGAGGGGAAAAGCGAGCGCTTCGCTACCCCTGTTCATCAACCCAGCCGCGCCATCGCGGCGGCGGTGTCGACCATGCGGTTCGAGAAGCCCCATTCATTGTCGTACCAGGAGAGGACCCGGACGAGCCTCCCCTCGAGCACCGCGGTCTCGAGGCTGTCGACGGTCGAGCTTGCCGGGCAATGGTTGTAGTCGATCGAGACCAGGGGCTCCTCGCTATAGTCGAGGATCCCGGCCAGCGGCCCGCTTTCGGACGCGGCCTTGAGGGCGCCGTTGACCTCTTCGAGGCTAGTCTCGCGCTTCGGAGTGAAGGTGAGGTCGACGAGGCTGACGTTGGGCGTCGGGACCCGGATCGCGGAGCCGTCGAGCTTGCCCTTGAGCTCCGGAAGCACCTCGCCGACGGCGCGGGCGGCGCCGGTGGTGGTCGGGATCATCGACATTGCCGCGGCCCGGGCGCGGCGCTTGTCGGAGTGGATCTGGTCGAGGATCTTCTGGTCGTTGGTGTAGGCGTGGACGGTGGTCATCAGCCCGCGCTCGATGCCGATCACGTCGTTCATCACCTTGGCGACGGGCGCGAGGCAATTGGTCGTGCACGACGCGTTGGAGACGATCGTGTGGCCGGCCTCGAGCCGGTCGTGATTGACTCCGTAGACGACGGTGAGATCGACCCCTTTCGCGGGGGCCGAGATCAGAACTTTCTTCGCTCCTGCAGTGAGATGCGCGGCGGCTTTATCGCGATCCGTGAAGAAGCCGGTGCATTCCAGCACGAGGTCGACGCCATTGGTGCCGTGGGGGAGCCTGCCCGGCTCGCGCTCGGCCGTGACATGGATTCGGCGGCCGTCGATGATGAGGTCGTTGCCGTCGGCGCGGACCTCGCCGGCATAGGCGCCGTGGACCGAATCGCGCTTGAACAGCAAGGCGTTGGATTCGGCGTCGGCGAGGTCGTTGATCGAGACCAGCTCGAGGCCGCTGTCGGCCTTCTGGAGCAGGGCCCGGGCCACCAGGCGGCCGATCCGGCCGAATCCGTTAATCGCAACTCTCGTCGCCATGTCATTGATCTCCTTGAGATTTGAGAGCCGCGACGATCCGCGGCGCGATCGCCTCGGCGGTGAAGCCGAAGCGCTTGAAAAGATCTTCCGCCGGCGCCGAGGCGCCGAACCGGTCGAGGCCGACGGCGAGGCCGCGCGGGCCGACATAGCGCTCCCAGCCGAGCGTCGTCCCCGCCTCGATCGAGACCTTGAAGACGTCGTCGGGCAGGAGGTCCGCCCGATAGGCTTCGTCCTGGGCGTCGAACAAAGACCAGCAGGGCATGGACACGACGTCCGCCCCGATCCCCTGCCCTTCGAGCGCGTCGGCCGTGGCCATGGCCACCTCCACCTCCGAGCCGGTCGCGATCAGCACCACCCGGCGCGCCGCTCCGGCGAAGCGCAGCCGGTAGGCGCCGAGCGCGCAGAGGTTGGCGCTCGCTTCGCGCCTCAGCTGCGGGAGGTTCTGGCGGGTCAGAGCGAGAAGCGAGGGACCCTCGCGCCGCTCCAGCGCGAGCGCCCAGCATTCGGCGGTCTCGACCGAATCGGCGGGGCGGTAGACGTGGAGGTTAGGCATGAGCCTGAGGCTGGTCAGATGCTCGACCGGCTGGTGGGTCGGGCCGTCCTCGCCGAGGCCGATCGAATCGTGGGTCATCACGTAGATCACCCGCACCCCCTGAAGCGCCGAGAGGCGGATGGCGGGGCGGCAATAATCGGAGAAGACGAGGAAGGTGCCGCCATAGGGGATCACGCCGCCGTGGAGCGCCATTCCGTTCATCGCCGCCGCCATTCCGAACTCGCGAATCCCATAATAGAGGTAGCGGCCGGAATAATCCTCTTTAGTCAAAGGCTTCTGAGCCTTTGTTTTGGTGTTGTTCGAACCGGTGAGGTCGGCCGAGCCGCCGATCGTCTCCGGCAGCGCGGCGTTGATCGCCTCCAAGGCGAGCTCGGACGCCTTGCGGGTGGCGACAAGTGGAGGATTCGCCAGCAATTGCTCCAGATGTGCAGACAAAGAGAAGTTTTGCGGCAGCCGGCCCTCCATCCGCCGAACGAATTCGTCGCGCTGCGGGCTCGCCGCCAGGCGGGCGCGATAATCCTCATGGGCCTGCCGCGAACGCCCTCCCGCCTCCCGCCAGGCCGACAGGATCGGCTCGGGAATGTCGAACGGCGCGCTCTCCCAGCCCAGTTGCGTCCTCGCCGCGGCGACCTCGTCGGGGCCGAGCGCGGCGCCGTGGGTCGCCGCCGTGCCCTGCTTGTTGGGCGCGCCTTTGCCGATGATCGTCCGGCAGGCGATGAGCGAAGGCCGGGGATCGGCCAGCGCCTCGTCGATCGCGCGGCGGATGTCGGCGAAGTCGTGGCCGTCGCACTCGACGACGTGCCAGCCGCTCGCCCGGTAGCGGCCGATCGTGTCCTCGGAGCGGGACAGGCCGGTCGAGCCGTCGATGGTGATCTTGTTGTCGTCCCAGAAGACGTTGAGGCGCCCGAGGCCGAGGTGCCCGGCAAGTCCCGCCGCCTCGTGGTTGATCCCCTCCATCAGGCAGCCGTCGCCGGCGACGACCCAGGTCCGGTGGTCGACGAGATCGTCGCCGAAGACGGCGTTGAGGTGCCGCTCCGCGATCGCCATGCCGACCGCCATGGCGAGACCCTGGCCGAGCGGGCCGGTGGTCGCCTCCACGCCGTCCAGCATGAAATTCTCGGGATGCCCCGCGCACGGGCTTCCGAGCTTCCGGAAATGGGCGATCTCGTCGATCGTCGGATGGGCGTAGCCGGTCAGGTGGAGGAGCGAATAGATCAGCATCGAGCCGTGGCCGGCCGAGAGGACGAAGCGGTCGCGGTCGTGCCAGGCCGGATCGGCGGGATCGTGCTTCAGATATTCGGTGAACAGGATGGTGGCGACGTCGGCCATGCCCATCGGCATACCGGGGTGGCCGGAATTGGCCGCCTGGACGGCGTCCATCGACAGCGCGCGAATGGCGTTGGCGAGCAGTCTCGGATCGGCGGCCATGCACTTTCCCAAGAGGCGGCGCCCAAGCGGAGGGCGCGAGGAGAGTCGGAAGGACGCTCCGGCAAGTGCGCTCCTTTATCGGCGGCGGCGCGCCCGTCAACCGCAGCCCGACGGTTTTCAAAGCCGGGGAGGTCATGCTATGCATAAGCGATGGGGCAAGACAGGGTGGAACAGGCGATCGGCCGCATCGAGCGCGCGCTGGCGCGGATCGAGGCCGCCGCGAGCGCAAGCTCGGCTTCGGCCGCCTCCGCCGACGGCGCCCTTCGCGACGCCCATGAGACGCTTCGCGGTCGCGTCCGCGAGGCGCTGAGCCAGCTCGACGGGCTGATCGAAACGGCGGAGGCCCGCTGATGGCGTCGGTCGAAGTCGAGATCGCCCAGCGCAAATATTCGGTCGCCTGCCGCGACGGCGAGGAGGCGCATCTGCGCTCGGTCGCCGCGATCGTCGACGCCAAGGCGCAGGACGCCGCCGCGGCTCTGGGCAGCCTCAGCGAAGCGAGGCAGCTGCTCTTCGCCTCCCTGCTTCTCGCCGACGAGCTCAAGGAGCACCGCTCCGGCCAGCCCAAGGCGCCCCCCGCCGAGGTCGACCCCGCCGTCGTCGACGCCCTGGAACGACTCGCCGGCCGGGTCGAAAGCCTCGCGGAGCAGATCGAGCGGAGCGCCGACGCTTCCTAGGCCGGTGTCGCGGCCGCGCCGCAAGATAGATTTTGTTCGCACAAAGATCACGAAGGCACGAAGAGTCCGCGAAGCGGCTTATTCCACGGCCAGTCCGAAAGCGCCGCGATGCCCGCGCCGTCGAGGCCCCTTCGTGCCTTTGTGATCTTTGTGCGAACAAAAATTACGGCCTTCGGCCGAGGCGCGGCGGCCGCCGTCATGGCCCACCGTTGTCAGCCCGGCTTGGCGACCCTAGATAGGGAGCGACGGGTACT
>JBEVDE010000154.1:0-6346 GCA_040514175.1 Allosphingosinicella sp.
ACCCTCCAATATGCGACGACGATCTCGGAAACCGCGGATTCGAAGAACAGCCTGATGCATGTCGAAGGCGGCTTCTGGGAGCTGACGACCAAGCCGGGCCGCAATGCCGGGTTCGACATCTTCAGGATCGCCAGCGTCCCGCACGGCAACGCGGTGGAGGCGATGGGGAATTCGTCGGTCTGCGACGGTCCGCCCGACTTCGAGGCCGACTTCAGCGCCCTTCCGACGGGCGACCTGCCGACCGAGAGCGGCTATACGGACGCCTATATCGGCCGCCCCAAATATCCCGCTTTCAGCCCCCTCTTTCCCCTCCGGACGCTCAGCGACCATCTGCAAAAGCAGATCGACGGCGGCCTCAAGGTGACCAACACCGTCACCCTTCGGGTGAGCACCCGGAACAAGGGCGGAATAAGCAACATCGCCTCGATCCGGACCAACGCCAACGCGACCGAGTTCGACTCCACCTTCTGGATCGAGACCCTCGAGGACAAGGACGGCCACGTCTTCCGCCAGCTTCAATATGCGCAGCGGATCATGATCGAATTCCCGATCAAGTCCGACCTGCCCGGCCAGACGATCGCCTGGCCGCACATCAACGTGAACACTCTGACGACGATTACGTAGACGGAAAAAATTCCTCCCCGAGATTTCTCGGGGAGGGGGACCGCGCGGAGCGCGGTGGAGGGGTTCTTCAGACTCAGCAAGACCCCTCCACCATGCTTCGCATGGTCCCCCTCCCCCGGAAATCCGGGGGAGGATTTTAGGCTAAGCGGATTTTGGGTGCGGGTTGGGCGGCCTTACGCTGCGCCAATGTCTGTCACTCGAGCCCGCCGGCTTCGGCGGCAAATGTCGCTTCCTGAGGTTCTGCTCTGGCGAGAGCTTCGCGCCCGGCCCGGCGGCTTCAAGTTCCGACATCAGCATCCGCTCGGGCCGTACGTGCTCGACTTCTTCTGTCATCTGGCGGCGCTCGCCATCGAAGTCGACGGCATCTCGCATGAAATGGGTGACAATGCGGCGCGGGACGAGCGACGCGACAATTGGCTGGCCGAGCAGGGAGTGATGACCTTTCGAGTGACGGCCACTGACGTGCTGGGCGAGATGGAAGCCGTGGTTCGGATGGTCGTGCATCCGTGCGCGGAGCGGACGCCTTAGATCCTTCCCGAGATTTCTCGGGAAGGGGGACCGCGCGGAGCGCGGTGGAGGGGTTCCTTTCGGACTCGGCAAGGCCCCTCCACCAGGCTTCGCCTGGTCCCCCTCCCCCGGAAATCCGGGGGAGGATTTAGGTCAGGCGAAGCGGTTCGACCCTCTCGCCACGCTCATGGAATGCCGCGTCGCAAGTCTCGTGGAGCGGGTTCGGATCGTGTCCAGCGCCAGCCATTCGCCGGTGGCGCGCTCGCGGGTCAGGGTCAGGGACAGATAGCCGCGGCGCTGGACGTCGGCCCATTTGAGCGCCGGGTTGCGGGCGCGCAGGGCGCGCGCCACCTCGGCCGGGGCGACGCCCGGAATATAGGCCTCCAGGCCGGGCGAAGTGACGCTCATGCCGGCGAATTCGGCGCCGGCGGGGGCGCCGGCGAGGTCGAGGTCGAAGGCCCAGCCATTGTGGCTGTCGCCCGAGAGGACGAGGAGATTGGCGTCGGCGTCGAGGGCCGAGCGGAGCAGTCGGTCGCGGGCGGCGGGATAGCCGTCCCAGGAATCGAGGTTGAACGGAAGTCCGACCTCGGACGCGGCGGCGCCGATCGCGGTGGCTCGCTTCACCGCCTCGGGCGCGTCGGCGCGGAGCCAGGCGCGCGCCTCCACCGGCAGAGCGAGCGCGCCCATCACCGTCTGCTGGGCGAGCAATTGCCAGCGCGTCCCCTGCCCGGCCGAGCGCTTGAACGCGCCGGCCAGCCAGGCCTCCTGCTCGCTCCCCATCATGGTGCGCTCCGGATCGCGCCAGGCGCCGTCGCGGAAGCCCATCAGCGAGGCCTTGAGATCCTCGCCCTTGCGCAGATGGCCGGCATATTCGGGCGGACGGCTGCGCGCCGTCAGCCGGGTCTCGGGACGGAAGAGGGTGGCGAGATCGCCGATCTCGTAGCTCTCCCAGGCGTTGTCGGAGACCGGCAGCCATTCGTGATAGGCGCGCTGCGCCGCCGCCTTGCGCTCGGCCCAGGGACCCTCTTTGGCCGGATCGTGATTCTGGGCGCCGCCCGACCAGCTGTCGTTGGCGGTCTCGTGGTCGTCCCACATCATCACCATCGGCAGCGAGGCGTGGAGGCGCTGCAGATCGGGATCGGCGCGATAGGCGGCGTGGCGGAGGCGATAGTCGGCGAGCGCGACCGCCTCGCCCGCCGGATCGAGGATGCGGCCGGCCAAGGCCTCGCGCTCGGACGGATATTTGCCGCGCTCGAACTCGTAGAAATAATCGCCGAGATGGACGAGCAGATCGAGGTCGCGGCGGGCGGCGGCATGGGCGTAGGCGTTGAAGAAGCCGAAGGCGAGGTTGGCGCAGGAGAAGACACCCAGCGTGAAGCGCGGGGTCCGGCCCTCGGGAAGGGTGCGGGTGCGGCCGGTGGCGGAGACGGCGCCGCGGCCGTCGCGGAAGCGGTAATGATAAAAGCGGTTCGGCTGGAGCCCGGTGACGACGGGCTTCACGCAATAATCATGCTCGGCTGCCGCGACGGCATCGCCTTCCGCGACGATCCGGCGGAAATCCGCGGCGGGCGAAACCTGCCAGTGGATCCGGCCGCCTGTCGCATAGCGGGTCCACAGCATCACCGAGCGCTGACGCGGTTCGCCGCTGGCGACGCCGTGGGTGAAGCCGCGGGCGGCGGTCAGTTGCGCGACGCCCGGGGCGGCGAGGGCGGCGAGGCCGAGGGTGGCGGCCTTGAGGAGGATTCGGCGGTCGAGGTCGAGGGTCATGAGGAGGTTGTGGCGCAAGGACTCCCCTCCCTGCAAGGGAGGGGTTGGGGGTGGGTCCGCCGAAGGCGGCCGAAACTCCGACGCCGTGGAAAGTCTCGCTGCGCTCGCCTACCCACCCCCGGCCCCTCCCTTACAGGGAGGGGAGGTTAAAAGGTCTGAGGATCGGGCACTGCGATCCCGAAGAAGACGAGATCGGAATGGAACACGGCCGCGAGCGCGAACGAGACGAGAAGCAGGGCCAGGGCGAGGCGCCGGCGCGTGGACACTAGGCCAGCAGCTTGAGCGGGTTCTCCACCAGCTTCTTCAGATCCTGCATGAAATTGGCGGCGTCCCAGCCGTCGACCACCCGGTGGTCGCAGCTCAGCGACAGGTTCATGCGCTTGCGGATCTCGAGCTCGCCGTCGACCGGCACGACCTTCTCCTCGACCTTGTTGACGGCGAGGATGGCGACTTCGGGGCGGTTGATGACGGGGGTGGAGGCGATTCCGCCCATCGGGCCGAGGCTGGAGATGGTGATGGTCGAGCCCGACAATTCCTCGCGGCTCGCCTTGCCGGTGCGCGCGGCCTCGGAGAGGCGGAGGATCTCTCGGGCGATGTCCCAGATGGAGAGGCGGTCGGCATTGCGGATGACCGGGACCATGAGTCCGTTCGGGGTCTGGGTCGCCATGCCCATGTGGACCGCGCCGGAGCGGTGGAGAAGGTTCTCGTCGTCGTCGTAGCGGGTGTTGATCTGCGGGTAATCGGCGAGGGTGCGGGCCATGGCGGTGATCAGGAAGGGCAGCAAAGTGAGCTTCGGATTGCCGCCGCGGTCCGAGTTCATCATCGCGCGGGTCTGCTCGAGCGCGGTGACGTCATATTCCTCGACCAGGGTGAAGTGCGGGATCCGGCGCTTGGCCTCCTGCATGTTCTCGGCGATCTTTCGGCGCAGGCCGACGACCTTGATCGTCTCGTCGGCGCGCCGCTGGCCGCCGGAACGGGCGACGCCGCCGCCATTGTAGAGGAGATAGGCGTCGAGATCGGCGTGGCGGACCCGGTCGGCGGAGGTCTTCACCTGCGAAAGATCGATGCCGAGATCGCGGGCGCGGGCGCGGACCGCGGGCGAGGCGAGGAAGCGCGGCGGATCGGGCTGAGGGTTGAAGCCTTCGGCCTCGCCGGGCGAGACCCTCCCCTTGACCCTCGGCGGATCGGGTTGCGGATTGAAGCCTTTGGCTTCGCCGGGGTTGACGACCGCGCCGCCGCCGGCAGCGCCGGCCTGCTCCCGCCGCTCGCCCTGGCGGCGGTCCGCATCCTCGCGCGGCTCGGCGCGGCGATCCTCGCCGTCCCGGCGATCGCTGTCGCGGCGATCCTCGCCGGTGCTGGGGATGGCGGCCTCGAGCGCCGGGCTTTCCTCGACCAGCCCGTCGGCGAGGGCGACTTCATCGTGGCGCTCCGGAGCGGCGGCGGCTTCGGCGCCTTCGGTCTCGATCACCACCAGCACCGAGCCGATCGGGATCTGGTCGCCGACCTCGCCGGCCAGCGCGACGACCTTGCCGGCGACCGGGCTCTCCATCTCGACCGTCGCCTTGTCGGTCATCATGTCGGCGAGCTGCTGGTCCTCCTTGACCTCGTCGCCGATCGCGACGTGCCACTGGACGATCTCGGCCTCGGCAATGCCTTCGCCGATGTCGGGCAGCTTGAATTCGAAGCGCGCCATGTCCGTCCTAATCCTCCAAAGCTTTCTTCAGCGCCAGCCCGAGCCGGACCGGACCCGGGAAATAGGCCCATTCCATCGAGTGCGGATAAGGCGTGTCCCAGCCGGTGACCCGGGTCACCGGGGCCTCCAGATGGTAGAAGCAGCGCTCCTGGACCAAAGCGGCGAGCTCGGCGCCGAAGCCCGAGGTCCGGGTCGCCTCGTGGACGATCAGGCAGCGGCCGGTCTTCTTCACCGAGGCCTCGATCGTCTCCACGTCGACGGGGACGAGCGTGCGAAGGTCGATCACCTCGGCGTCGACGCCCTCGGCCGCCGCGGTGGCGAGGGCGACATGGACCATGGTGCCGTAGGCGAGGATGGTGATCGCCTCGCCCTCGCGGACGACCGCCGCCTTGCCGAGCGGGACGGTGTAATAGCCGTCCGGAACCTCGGCGGCGGGATGCTTCGCCCAGGGGGTGACGGGGCGCTCGTAATAGCCGTCGAACGGGCCGTTGTAGATGCGCTTGGGCTCGAAGAAGATAACGGGATCGTTATCCTCGATCGCGGCGATGAGCAGGCCCTTGGCGTCGTAGGGGTTGGACGGGATCACCGTCTTCAATCCGGCGACGTGGGTGAACAGGGCCTCGGGCGACTGGCTGTGGGTCTGGCCGCCGAAGATGCCGCCGCCATAAGGCGTCCTTATCACCATCGGCAGATGCCATTCGCCGGCCGAGCGGTAGCGCATCTTGGCGCATTCGGAGACGATCTGGTCGTAGCCGGGATAGATATAGTCGGCGAACTGGATCTCGGCGACGGGGCGAAGGCCGTAGGCGGCCATGCCGACGGCGATAGCGACGATGCCGTTCTCGCTGATCGGCGAATCGAAGGCGCGCTGCTTGCCGAATTTCTTCTGGAGCCCCTCGGTGACCCGGAAGACCCCGCCGAAAAAGCCGATATCCTCGCCGAGGACGAGGCACGCGGGATCGCGCTCCATCATCACGTGATGGGCGGAATTGAGCGCCTGGATCATGTTCATGACGCTCATTTGCGCTTCGCCTCGCCTTCCGCGATCGCCTGGGCCTGCTGTTCCTTGAGGTGCCAGGGCAGTTCCTCGAAGACGTCCTCGAACATGGATTTGATGTCGAGATAGGGGTCGGACTGGAGCGTGCCCTGCTTCTCCGCCTCCTTCTGGGCGGCGCGGACCTCGGCGTCGAGGCTGTCGAGCTGGGCCTGGTGGCGCTCGTCGTCCCATTCGCCGAGCAGGGCGAGATGCTGCCTCAGCCGGGCGACCGGATCGCCCAGCGGCCAGGCCGCCCCGGCATTCTGGGGCCGGTAGACGGAGGGGTCGTCGGAGGTGGAATGGCCTTCGACCCGGTAGGTGAAGAATTCGATCAGGGTCGGGCCGAGATTGGAGCGGGCGCGGTCGGCGGCCCAGCGGGTCGCGGCGTAGACGGCGAGCGCGTCGTTGCCGTCGACGCGCAAGCCGGCGATGCCGTAGCCGACGGCGCGGGCGGCGAAGGTGGTAAGATCGCCGCCGGCCATTCCCGAGAAGGTTGAGATCGCCCACTGGTTGTTGACGACGTTGAGGATGACCGGCGCGCGATAGACCCCGGCGAAGGTGCAGGCGGCGTGGAAATCGCCCTCGGCGGTCGAGCCGTCGCCGATGTAGCCGGAGATGCCTTGCTTGCGGGCCGCGTCGGCGAGGAAGGTGACGAAGCCCCAATCGCCGACGCCGTGGACCGAGGGCGCGAAGCGGGTGATCACCGACCGCACGCCGCG
>JBEVDE010000186.1:0-3452 GCA_040514175.1 Allosphingosinicella sp.
TTGGCTCGTCGAGCACATAGAGCGCGCCGCCGCGCTGGGCGTGTTGCAGCTCGGTGGCGAGCTTGATCCTTTGCGCCTCGCCGCCCGACAATTCGGTAGCGGGCTGTCCGAGACGAAGATAGTTAAGCCCCACCTCGCGGAGCACCTTGAGCGACCGGCAGACATTGGGCGCGTCGTCGAAGAACTCCCAAGCACCCTCGACAGTGAGCGCAAGCACCTCGGCGATGGTCTTGCCGCGATAGCGGATCTCGAGCGTCTTGGGGTTGTAGCGGGTGCCGTGACATGTGGGGCAGGGGGCATAGACGCTCGGCAGGAAGAGCAATTCGACCATGACGAACCCTTCCCCCTCGCAGCGCGGGCAGCGACCTTTGGCGACGTTGAACGAGAAGCGGCCGACATCGTAGCGGCGTTTCCTGGCCTCCGGGGTCGCCGCGAACAGGGCTCGGACGTGGTCGAACAGGCCGGTATAGGTAGCTAGGTTGGAGCGTGGGGTGTGGCCGATCGGCTTCTGGTCAACCTCGATCAGCCGCCTGATCCCTTCGAGGCCGCCGACGATCCGGCCCTCGATGGCGCCGGCGGGGCGGTCCTCGAGCGCGACTTCGGCGTCCGCCTCATCTTCGGCCGCGACTGGGGCGCCGAGCGCGCCGGCGACCAGCTCGACCAGCGCCTGGCTGACCAGACTCGATTTCCCCGAGCCGGAGATTCCGGTGACAGCGGTCATCACGCCGAGCGGGATCGCGCAGTCGACCTGCTCCAGATTGTTGCGCGAGACCCCCTCCAGTCGCAGCCAGCCGGCGGGCTCGCGCTTCCGGCTCGGTATCCCGCCGCCTTGGTCGAAAAGATGGCGCCTTGTCTCCGACGCGGCTACCTTGCGCAAGCCCTCGATCGGACCGCTGTAGAGGATCTCGCCGCCATGCTCGCCAGCGGCGGGGCCCACATCGACGATCCAGTCGGCGCGGCGGACGACGTTCATCTCATGCTCGACGACGAATAGCGAATTGCCGACCGCCTTCAGGCCGTCGAGCGCTCGGAGCAGCGCCTCGGTATCGGCGGGATGGAGCCCGGCGGACGGCTCGTCCATCACATAGACGACCCCGAACAGGTTGGAGACGACCTGGGTGGCAAGCCGCAGCCGCTGCAGCTCGCCCGGCGACAGTGTCGGGGTGCTTCGCTCCAGCGTCAGATAGCCGAGGCCGAGGTCGAGCAGCACCGACAGCCGGCGGCACAGATCGCCGGCGATGCGCTCGACCACCAAGGCCGTCTCCGGGTGGGTCTTGCGCAGCGCCCTGAGCTTGCCGGCTTTCGCCTCGGCGTACGGCGCGAAGATCTTCAAGAAGCGAGCCATGGGCAGGCGGCTCATCTCGGCCAGGTCGAGGCCTTGGAAGCGGACCGACAAGGCTTCCCGACGCAGCCTCTTGCCGTCGCAAAGCGGGCAGAGCCGGGCGATCATGAAGCGCGCGGCGCGCTTCTTCATCATCGCGCTCTGGGTGGTCGCATAGCTGTGGGTGACATGGCGCTTGGCGCTCGAGAAGGTGCCCATATAAGCAGGCTCGGTCTTGCGCCGGATCGCGTGCTGAATCTCGTCGTGGCTCCACCCGGGATAGACCGGGACCTGGGGCTGCTCTTCGGTGAACAGGATCCAGTTGCGCACCTTCTTCGGCAGGTTCCGCCACGGCGTGTCGACGTCGATACCGAGGCTGATCAGGATGTCACGCAGGTTCTGGCCGCCCCAGGCCATCGGCCAGGCGGCGATGGCGCGCTCCCGGATGGTCTTCGAAGGATCCGGCACCATCGAGGCCTCGGTGACCTCGTGGATCCGGCCGAGGCCGTGACAGCGCGGGCAGGCCCCCTCGGGCGTGTTGGGCGAGAAGGATTCGGCATCGAGATGGGCCTGGCCCGGCGGATAGTCGCCGGCGCGCGAGTAAAGCATGCGCAGCAGATTGGATAGTGTGGTGACACTGCCGACCGACGAGCGGGTAGTCGGCGATCCGCGCTGCTGCTGTAGCGCTACCGCCGGCGGCAGGTCCCTCTATCTCGTCGACCTCGGGCACCTCCATCTGGTGGAACAGGCGGCGCGCATATGGCGAGACCGATTCCAGATAACGGCGCTGGGCCTCGGCGTAGAGAGTGGAGAAAGCGAGCGACGACTTGCCCGATCCCGACACGCCGGTGAACACGACCAAAGCGTCGCGTGGTATGTCGACGTCGACATTCTTCAGATTATGCTCTCGCGCTCCACGAACGCGGACGAAACCGGAGGCCTTTAAATTGCGCACGCGAACCTCCTGACGACCTAATAAGCCTTTGGTTTTGTGTTCGATTGCAGATGCTGCGCGGCGGCTTCCGAACCCTTCAGGAACTATAGCATGGGTAGGCGCGGCGGTCGGGGGCCGAGCGGGAACGCCCCATCGATCCGAGCGAGTTCGGCTGCCGTCAGTCGTAGCGGGCTTGCGCCGGCATTCTCTTCCGCGTGCTCGAAGCTGGACGCCTTGGGGATAGTGAGCAACGATGGCTTCCGCACGAGGAAGCGCAGCGCCACCTGGCGTGCCGTCGCGCCATGGGCTGCTGCAATGTCCTCCAACACGAGGCCGCCCGGCGTGCGCGGGCCGGGGAAGTTGCCATGGCCGAACGGGCTGTAGGCAACAACGGCGATGCCGTGCTCCTCACACCAGGGCAGCACGGCATGCTCGATCGCGCGCTCCCCCAGATTGTAGAGAACCTGGTTACAGGCGATCCGGCCCTGGCCGCCGGCTTTCCAAGCGGCATCGAGCTCGGGAACGTCGAAGTTGCTTACGCCCCAGGACAGGATCTTGCCCTGTTCGCGGAGGCGCTCGAAGGCGGCGAAGGTTTCCTCGAGCGGATACGACCCGGGCCAATGCAGGAGGTGGCAGTCCAGCCTGTCAGTCCGGAGGCGCGCGAGCGAGCGCTCGCAGGCGGCGACGGTCCCGCTACGGGAAGCGTTGCTGGGGAGCACCTTCGAAACGAGGAAAACCTCGTCTCGCCGCCCCGCTATGGCCCCTCCGACCACGATCTCGGCGTCGCCGTACATCTCGGCGGTGTCGATGTGGGTCATGCCGAGATCAAGGCCGCGGCGTAGAGCGGCGACCGCAGTAGGCCGGTGCGCGTCGTCGATATACCAAGTCCCCTGGCCGATCACCGGGACGTCGCGGGGCGCGGGACCGAAGGGGCGCTGCTCCATGCCGTCCGGTCTCGGCGAAGACGGCCCCTGCTGCAAGGCGGCGGGTGTCACGCGGTCACCGCCTGCGGTAATACCTGCTCGAATCCTTCCGTCACTAGGATCGCAACCCTCAGGTCGATGAGAGTCTCATTCGCCATCTCTCCATCTCCTACCACCAGTTGTTGCTTCGAAATTGGCTTCGTCTACCCCGAACGCTTTGAACATTTAACTGTCTGGCCACGCCCTCGTCCGAGCGGCGACGGGACCGTGCCTA
>JBEVDE010000255.1:0-5869 GCA_040514175.1 Allosphingosinicella sp.
TAATCGGTGTCTGACACCGAATTAATGGGTGGAAAGCGGATTTGGTATTTCGGACCGGATCGGCTAAGCGCCTGAGGCTCAAGGGAATTCGGGGGTGGGATGATGAACCGGTTGATCAAGCTGGCCTGGCTGGCGCTGCTCGCCTGCGTTCCGGCGGCGGCGAACGCCGAGTGGAAGGAAGCGACGACCACCAATTTCGTCGTCTATTCCGAGGGCGGCGAGGCGCAGCTGCGCGACTTCGCGACCAAGCTCGAGAAGTTCAACTTCGTGCTTCGCACCTATCACGGGGTGACCGCGCCGCCGAGCCCGATCAGGCTCAAGGTCTATCTGTTTCCCAACATCGGCGCCGTCGGCAAGATGGCCGGAGGCGATGGAGTCGCCGGCTATTACATCTCCCGCGCCCGCGGGCTGTTGATGGTGGGCGCCCGAAGCCGTCAGCCGGGCGCGGTCAATCCGCGCAACGGCCCGGATTATGTCGACATCGATTCGGAGAGCATCCTGCTCCACGAATATACCCATCATTTCATGTACCAATATTTCCCGGCCACCTACCCGACCTGGTACAGCGAGGGCTTCGCGGAATTCTGGGGCGCCACCAACATCCTGCCCAACGACGTCGTCGAGGTGGGGCAGCCGGTCAATTACCGCTACGGCTCCTTCGAGATGAACCGCTGGCTTCCGATCCGCCAGCTCCTTACCGCGCAAAGCTATGCCGACGTGCCCGAGCTCGACCTGCTCTACGCCGAGGGCTGGCTGCTCGTCCGCTCCGCCTTCGAGGACGCCAGGCAGCGCAAGCAGCTCCAGGCCTATCTCAAGTCGATCAACGGCGGCGCCAGCTACGAGCAGGCGATGAAGGACTCGTTCGACGACGTCGCGGCCCTCGACAACAGCCTCCATTCCTATGCCGGGAAGAGCCGGTTCCAGGTGCTTCGCCTGCCGTTCAAGAAGATCGAGGTGGGCCCGATGGCGGTCCGCACGGTGACTCCCGCCGAGGATGCGATGATGGAGCTGGCGATCGAGCTCGGCCAGGGCATCCTCAAGCGCGAGGCGGCCGAATTCGCCGGCAAGGTGCGAAGCGCCGCCAAGCGCTTCCCGGACGATCCGTTCGCCCTCGCCCTGCTGTCGGAGGCGGAGCGGCTCGCCGGCAATCGCGACGCCGCCGCGGCCGCCGCCGACCGGCTCCTCGCCGCCGCGCCGAACGATCCGCGCGGACTGCTGCACAAAGCGCTGGCGGAGATGGAGCGGCTGAAGGCGGCCTCCGCCAGGGACGCCACGGGGTGGAACGCGGCGCGCCAGTATCTGATCCGCGCCAGCAAGCTGGCGCCGAACGACCCCCTGGTCCTCGAAGCCTATTACGATTCCTACGCCGGCCAGGGGATCATGCCGCCCGAAGCGGCGCAGGCGGTGCTCTACAAGGCGCACGAGCTGGCGCCGAGCGATTCCGACCTGCGCTACAAGCTCGCCGCCGACTTCGAGAAAAGGGACATGGTCGAGGACGCGATCGCGATCATCCGCCCGGTCGCCTACGTTCTCCCCCACCGCAAGGGCGAGAGCGCCAAGGAGAAGAAAAGGCGGGAGGAGCGCGAGGAGAAATATCGCGGCGCCGGCGAGGTCAAGCGCGAGACCGCGCGCGAGATGCTGGCGCGCCTCGAGGCCAGGCTGGCCAAGAAGAAGGGTTGAGGAAGCCGGCATGAAGCGCCTGCTCCGCCTCGCCGCCCTGGTCCTCGGCCTGGCGCTTCTGCCCGGGCCCGCGCTGGCCGAATGGCGCGAGGCGAGCAGCAGGCATTTCCTCGTCTATTCCGAAGGCGGCGCCGAGGCGCTTCAGGAATTCGCGACCAAGCTCGAGAAGTTCGACAAGGCGATGCGCCTTCGCCTCGGCTTTCCCGACGAGGATCTGGGGCCGGGGAACCGGGTGACGGTGTTCGTGGTCGACAATCTGGCGGCGGTGCAGCGCCTCGGCCGGGCCCGCGGCAGCGGCATCGCCGGCTTCTACAGCGGCCGGGCCGGCGGCTCGATCGCGGTCGTGCCGAGGGTCAGCGGCTCGGGCGGCCGCAACGATCTCGATCCCGCGATCATCCTGCTGCACGAATATTCGCACCACATGATGCTGCAGAGCGCAGCGGCGGCCTATCCGGCCTGGTTCCGCGAAGGCTTCGCCGAATTCTACTCCACCGCCAGGTTCGAGAAGGACGGCTCGATCGGCTTCGGGGCCGCGGCCAACCACCGCGCCTGGAGCCTGGTCGGAATGAGCCCGCTGCCGATCGAGCTCCTGTTCGATCCGACCCGGCGCAAGCTCAGCCAGGACGAATGGGTCGCCACCGTCTACGGGCGCGGCTGGCTGCTCACCCATTATCTGACGTTCGATCGGGCCCGGCAGGGGCAGCTCGCCGCCTATCTGAACGCGGTCAATTCGGGCAAGGGCAGCCTGGAGGCGGCGCAATCCTCCTTCGGCGACCTCAAGGTCCTTGACCGGGAGCTGAAGATCTATCTGAACCGCCGCCAGATCCCCTATCTGCCGATCAAGGCGGAACGGCTCGCGATCCCGCCGGTGACCTTGAGGGCGCTCCGGCCGGGTGAGAGCGCGATCATGGATCTGTGGATGCGGTCCCAGGTCGGAGTCACCACGGCGGACGCCGCGCGGGTCGCCCGCGACATGCGCAAGGCGGCGGCGCCCTGGCCGGACGACCCGGCGGTCCAGGCCGCGCTCGCCGAAGCGGAATTCGATGCCGACGACCTCGACGCCGCGGATTCGGCGGCGGCTCGGGCGATCGCCGCGGACCCGAAGAATATCGACGGCCTGATCTTCCGCGCCAAGGTCGCCTTCGAGCGCGCCAAGGCGTCCGCCAAAGGCGACGAGGCCCGGTGGAAGGCGGTGCGCCGGCTGATCGGCCAGGCCAATCGCGCCGACCCCAACCATCCCGAGCCGCTCATCCTCTATTATCGAAGCTTCACAGAACAGGGCGCCGCTCCGACCAGGCTCGCGGTCGAGGGGCTGCTCCAGGCCTTCGCTTTGGCGCCGCAGGACAGCGGCCTGAGGATGAACGCCGCCCGCCAGCTCCTCGTCGACGGCAAGGCCGCCGAGGCGCGCCGGGCGCTCGCGCCGATCGCCTTCGATCCGCATGGCGGAACGTTCGCCCAGGCGGTGGCGGCGGTCATCGCCAGGCTCGACTCGAGCGGCGCCGAGGCGGCGCTCGAGGCGTGGGACAGCGCGACCAAGGAAACCGAGAAGAAAGAGAGCTGAGTTCCGCTTCATCCTCCCCGCGGCAAAGCCGCGGGGAGGGGGACCACCCGCAGGGTGGTGGAGGGGTAATTGGCACAGGCCTGCGCCATAGACCCCTCCACCATGCTTCGCATGGTCCCCCTCCCCATCGCCTGCGGCGATGGGGAGGATTTCAGCCTCGCCAGCCATCGCGCACGAGCAGGCTGGCCTTACGCTCCAGGCCATAGGCATAGCCGCCGGGCGAGCCGTCGCCGCGGCGGGCGCGGTGGCAGGGGATGAGCACGGCGATCTGGTTCGAGCCGCAGGCCGTTCCGGCCGCGCGCACCGCCTGCGGCCGTCCCGCCCGCGCCGCCAGCGCGGCGTAGGAGAGGCTCTCGCCGGGCGGAATCCGGGCGAGCTCGCGCCACACCGCTTCCTGGAAGGCGGTGCCGCGGACGTCGAGCGGAAGATCGTGGGGCCGCTCCGGCGCCTCGACCGCGGCGACGGTGCGCTCCACCAGTTCCGCCATCGCCGCTCCGCCGGGCACGATCGAGGCGTTGGGGAAACGCCGCTTCAGCTCCGCCTCGCCCTCGTCGAACGAGAGCCGGCAGATGCCGCGTTCGGTCGCCGCGACCAGCATCGTGCCGAGCGAGGTCTGCGCCGTCGCCCAGCCGATCGTCTCGCCGCGGCCGCCGTCGCGCCAGCGCGTCGGAGTCATTCCGAGCCGGTCCTTCGCGTCGGCGTAGAAGCGCCCCGGGCCGGAATAGCCGGCATCGTAGATGGCGTCGGTGACTCGGCCGTGGGTTGCAAGGGTCTCGGTCATGGTTCGGGCTCGCTTTCCCCGGGCGTAAGCGGCGGGCGTGACGCCCGTCGCGCGCTTGAACAGGCGGTGAAAGTGGAAGGGCGAATAGCCGGCGCGCTCCGCCAGCGCCTCGAGCGAAGGCGGCTCCTCGGCGGCCTCGATCAGCTTCAGCGCCGCCTCGACCGCCGCTGCGTCGCGGCTGACGTCGTCGGGCTTGCAGCGAAGGCAGGCGCGAAGCCCGGCCGCCGCCGCTTCGGCGCCGTCGGCGAAGAAGCGGACATTATCGCGCTTGGGGTGGCGGGCGGCGCAGGACGGGCGGCAATAGATTCCGGTGGTGAGCACTCCGGTGACGAAGCGGCCGTCCATCGCCCGGTCGCGACGGAGCACGGCCTCCCAGGCGGTATCGGCGTCCAGCGCTTCGGGGGCGGGGGAGAGGAGAGTCGACATGGCTCAGTCTCGCACAATCTTGGCCGCGAAGCAGCCGGCGGCGGCGTTGTGGGCGTGGATGGTCGCGATTTCGGGGCGGTCGAACAGCGCCCGGATCTTCGCATCCGCCTCCCCGGGAAGCGCGAGGAGGGCGCCCCTGAGCATGCCCTCGGAGTCGAAGCCGCGCAGGCCGAGGGCGCGGCCCGCGAACACCGGCGCCGGTTGGTCGACGAAGCGGGCCGGCGTTCCGGCCTTTTCCCGGACGTAGATGGCGTAGGCGCTGCGGAACGGGGTCGGGACGTCGTGGGAGACGTGGTTGAAGAGGATCAGGCTCTCCCCCGGCTCGGCATCCTCGAGCGTGACCCGGCAGGGAAAGCCGGGCTTCGAATCCGCCATCACCCGGAGCGCGCCGCGCCCGGCGAGGTCGTCTTCGTTGAGGCCGAGAAGGCCGGCATAGGCCCCCCGCTCCAGTCCTTCGATTCGGTAGGTCATCGCATTCCTCCAGTCGTGGCGCGGTTCTGCCCGATTCGAGCAGGACCGGCGTCCCGCGCCTTGCTTTCAAAGCGGACGTCATCCCGGACTTGATCCGGGACCCGTGAAGAGGGACGGCTGGAACGTCCGTACCGCGGTGTTCACGGGTTCCGGCTTCCGCCGGGAATGACGAGCGGTTGCATCGCAGCAAAGCCCCTGCTAGGGCGCCCGCGACCTGACCCGAAGCGCTGTGCGTGCTTCTTATCATGGGTCAAATTCCGATCTGGGAGTAGAGGCGCGCGTGGAGAATTCCGGCGGCATTCAGGCAAGTCTGGCGGGCCGATATGCGATGGCCCTGTTCGAACTGGCGCGCGACGAGCGTCAGCTGGAGGCGGTCGGCGCAAGCCTCGCCTCGCTGAAGCAGGCGCTCGCCGATTCGGACGATCTGCGAGTCCTGACCACCAGCCCGCTGACCCGGCGCGACGACGCCCTGAAGGGCGTCGCCGGGCTCGCCGAGGCGATGCGGCTAGATCCGGTCACGACCAATTTCCTGGGCGTTCTGGCTCAGAACCGCCGGCTCGGCCAGCTTGGAGCGATCATCCGCAACTTCAACCTGCTCGCCGCCCTCCACCGCGGCGAGGTCACCGCGGAAGTGGTCTCGGCCCACCCGCTCGACGACGCCCAGGTCGCCGCCCTCAAGGCCAATCTCAAGAGCCGACTCGGCCGCGACGTGGCCGTTGATTTGAGCATCGATCCCACCATCTTGGGCGGGCTGGTCGTCAAGATCGGCTCGCAGATGATCGACGGCTCCATCCGCACCAAACTCAATAGTCTCGCGCAGGCGATGAAAGGCTGAAAATGGACATCCGCGCCGCTGAAATTTCCAAGGTCATCCGCGATCAGATCGCGAGCTTCGGCACCGACGCCGAAGTTTCCGAAGTGGGGACCGTGCTCTCCGTCGGCGACGGCAT
>JBEVDE010000279.1:0-4388 GCA_040514175.1 Allosphingosinicella sp.
GATCAAGATCGCCTGCGCCGCGACCGGGATTCCGCGCGAAGCCACGCCGCCCGGCCGCGGCCGGAGTCGGCGCAGGCCGGCCGGGCGGGCGTCCGGCCCGTCGCCGGACGAACCGCGTCGACCCGTCCCGGACGCGATCCGGGATCACGGCCGCCCGTGACGCCGCTCCCGCCGCCTAGACGGAGCGCACCCTCGGCTCCGCCCGCTGCGGCGTCAGAAGCAATTCGGTCATCGCCCAGACCATCGCGTCGGCCCGGTCGGGGCTCCGTCCCGGCCCCTGATAGTCGCCGCCGATCACCAGCCCGGCGAGCTGGGTCTCGAGCTCGGGGAAGCGCCCGGCAAGCTTGGCCTCGCCGCTCTCGAAGAAGGCCGCGATCGGCTCCGCCCGCCGCGCCTTGCCCGATTTGGCGAACACCCGGTTGACCTTGAGCCTGAGGCCCGCCCCGCGAAGCACCGCGTCGACCATCTCGCCGCCGTTATTGCCCTCCGCGACCACCCGGTCGGCCGCCCAGGCCTCCGCCGCCGCCGCCACCTTGAGCGCCCATTGCTCGGGGGAGAGGCCGCCGGCGCTGTGGTCGCCGAGCACCCGGGCGATTCCGTCGCGACCGATCCCGCAGGCGATGATGCCGCATTCGTCGCCGTCGGCGGTCAGCGGCGGATCGACCCCGACGACGACCCGCTTCAGCCGCCCGCGCTCGATCCCGCCCGACTCCCTCGACGCCTCGATCAGGGCGAGCGGCCAAAGCGCGCCGGGCACGTCCTCGAGCATCTCGCCGAGCAGCTCCTGCCGCCCCAGCCGCGATCCGGAAAAGACCTTGTCGGCCCAGCGCAGGAAAGCGGCGGAATTGTGCGGATTGTCGAAGCTCGTCCCCGCGGTCAGCACCATCTCCGGCGATTCCAGCACCGAGCGAAGCGCCGCCACCGGCCTCGGCGTGGTCGTCACCAGCACCTGCGGCCGCTCGCCCGCGCGCATCGTCAGCATCAGATTGTCCCACGCCGCCTGCGCCTGCCGCCATTTGGCGAGCTCGTCGCACCAGGCGTAATGATGCTCGGCGCCGCGCAGGCAGTCGCCGTCCGCTCCGGAATAGACGAACGCCTCCGCGCCGCTCGCGAAGCGCACCCGCCCGATCCCCGGCTCCCACCGGATCAGCCGCCTCTCGTCGCCCTCGCGCGCGACGGCGAGGAGCCCGCTCCGCCCCTCGATCATCACCCGCCGCGCCTCCCTGGGATTGGCCGCGACGAGGGCGATCCTCGCCTCCGGACAGGTCCGCGCCTTCTCGCTCACCCATTCCGCCCCGGCCCGCGTCTTGCCGAAGCCGCGCCCGGTCAGCATCACCCAGATTGTCCATTCGTCATGGTCCGGGATCTGGCCCCGGTGCGCCCACACCGGCCATGCCTCGTCCAGCGCCCTGACGAACGCCTCCCCCGCCGAGTCCAGCGCCGCCCGCCTTTGCTCCGGCGGAAGCGCCCGAAGCCGCGCCACCACCGCCTTGCCCTCCGCGCTCACGCCTCCCCGCCCTCGCAGGCAGGGGGGTCTTCCTCCTTTTCCTCCCTTTCCTTCATCATCGCCTCGTGGCGCTCGATCGCCTCGATCTTGGCGAGGATCGATTCGCAGGCCTGGCCGAAGCTTCGCTCCGGCGGCCCCTTGCGCCGTCCCTTGCCGCTCCGGCCGTATTTGCGCGCGTCGATATGGGCGAGGATCTTCATCGCCATGACCGGGTCGAACTCGGTCTCCGCTTCCTCGATCCCCGCCGCCGCCGCCTCGCCCGGCCCCCGCATCAAGGCGTGGGCGTGCGCCGCAAGCTTGTAGGTGAGGACGACGTCCGCCTCGTTCAGCGCCCGCTCGCAATCCCGCGCGAAGGCGGCCCAGGTGCGCACCCGCTCGTGCACCGTGGCCGGCTGGAAGCCGACCGCGAGCGCGCAGGCGTCGAAATTCCCCGTCGCCGCCAGCCGGGCGAGGAAATCCGCCTCGATCCGCGACGTCCAATGCCCCTCCCGGGTCAGAGTCACCTGCATCCGCCCCCGCGAATTGCGCCGAAGCACCGGCTCCGCCTCGCCCGCCGGCTTGCGCCCCGGCCGCAGATAGCCGCCCAGCGCCTCCGCATCGGTCGGCAATTTCCCCTTCATCCCGAACGGAAAAGGGAAAGCATTCTGAGCCCCGCGAAGCCGCGCGTCCGCCTCCGCCGCCGCCGCCCGCACCGCCCGCGCGAACGCCGGATTGCGCCGCATCCGGTTGTTGAACAGCTCCGCCTGCCCCAGCGCCCGCGCCGAAGCCCGCGCATTCCCCGTCTCCCGAACCAGAGCGAGAAACCGCTCGCCGAGCGCCGCCGTCCACACCCGGTCCCGCCGCCCGGGCGCGAGCGCGGGGTCGTCCCGAGCCGAAGCCCGCCCCTCCTGAGCCTGCCGAAGAATCCGCTCGTCCTGAGCCTGTCGAAGGACCACCCGCTCTCCTCCCTCTGTGGTGAACAGAAAAAGAACAGAAGATGCCCCGTCTTACTCCTTCAGAATGGTCCAAAACGGAGCCGCCCTTAAGCAGCGCGGCGAACGCGAAGCGTTCGCGAGCAGCGCATGGAGTCGGCGAACGTCGGCCGGGCAGGCGTCCGGCCCGTAGCCGGACGAACTGCTTCGACGTCACGGCCGCCCGTGACGTCCTCTGATGCGACTGCTCAGCCCCGAGCCAGCCGCCGCGCATCCCGCGCCAGATCCGTCAGGCAGTCCTCGCTCCCGGAAGTCGACCAAGCCTCCTGGGCGACGATCGTCTCGATCTTGACGGCGAGTGCCTCCAGGTCCGGCGCCGGCGCCGCAAGTAGGCGAAGCAAGGCGGGCCCCAGCGCATCGAGCCGCTCGTCCATCTCGGCCTCGACCGCCTCCTGCGCCTCCGCGGGCGCCCCCGCCGTCCGGGCCAGGAAGGCCTCCAACGCCCCCTCCGCCTCGCGAAACGCCGCCAGCGCTTCCCGCCACGGCAAATCCTCCCCCGCATTGGCAGGGGAATGCTCAGGCCGCCCTTCTCCCGGAAGGGCTGCGGACTGGTGGGGCCAGTCCGCACATGAACATGATCGCGCGACGCGCGGTGGAGGGGCCTTGCCGCCACTCGAACGGCCGACGAACGGCATCGCCACCGCAGCGCCTAGCAGCGCGCGGCGCGACGGTTTATGGTCGGGCGCAGCCATCCTTCGCCTCCTCAACAAAGGCGGTTGGGGGTCAGAGCTAGGGCGAGGGGGCAGCCTCGCTCTGGTTTGATTAGTGCTAGCCTAAATTAAGGATCGCTGCAATAGCGGATCGAGAAAAAAGGAAGGTGGGGAGACCGGCCACGGGCAAAGGGCGCACGATCGGCGTGCGTGTGCACGCGGAACTGGAATCAGCGCTAGACGCGTGGATCGCTCAGCAGCCGGAGCCGAAACCGTCTAAGCCAGAGGCGATCCGGCAATTGGTCCGCAATGCCCTTTCGTTTGTAGGTCGATGACCGCTACGCCGGTTTTGTTGAGAGCCATGGATCACATAAGCCCCCAGCAACGTAGCCAGCTCATGAGCCGAATCCGGGGGAAAGACACAAAACCGGAGATGACGTTGCGCCGCGCTCTCCACGCGCTAGGATACCGATATCGGGTTCACCAAAGGGGCTTGCCCGGGCAACCGGACATCGTATTCGCCCGTAGAAAAAAGGTCATATGGGTCCACGGGTGTTTTTGGCACTGGCACGACGAGACGAGTTGCTCGATTGCTAAGCTTCCAAAATCACGCACAGAATTTTGGGAAGCAAAATTCCTACGAAACCGACAGCGTGACCAACGGCAGGCGCGAGAAATGGAGGCCCTCGGATGGTCAGCCATGATAGTCTGGGAATGCCAACTGGCGTCATCGCACCTCAAGGATACCCTAGCGAAAGTGGAAAAATTTCTCGGGGAACCGAGCCTTGCTAAGCCAAAGCGGGGGCAGACGGGTGTCCGTACCCCTGCTAGACTCGCGCCATCAAAGGGGTCGTAATGCGTCGATATAAAGTCGTTTCCATCTTCTCTGGCGCGATGGGCCTCGACGCAGGTTTGCACCAAACTCGGCGATTCGAATTGCTAGCAGCGGTCGAGAAGGAGCCCTCTTTCTGTGCCACGATTCGAGCCAACCGCGAAAACGGCCTACTGGACCCGGGTTTGCTGGTTGTGGAAAAGGATATCCGCGACGTCGATCCGGCGCGACTCCTCAGCGAGCTCGGCATCGAACCCGGTGAGCTCGATGTTCTCGTGGGGGGGCCGCCCTGTCAATCTTTTAGCACTGCCGGGCGACGGCGGACGACTCAGGATCCTAGAGGAGCCCTGTTGTGGGACTTCCTTCGCTTTGTTGAGGCCATGAAGCCGCGATTCTTCCTAATGGAGAACGTTCGCGGGTTGATCTCT
>JBEVDE010000297.1:0-9108 GCA_040514175.1 Allosphingosinicella sp.
AAAAGGCTTATGCTGAAGCGTCGGATAGTCGCGGCTTTCGCCGGACCCGGTCTGCCGATCGGCGCGGTGGGGCTGCCGATGATCGTCTATCTGCCGCCTTATTATGCCGGAACGCTCGGCATGGATCTCGCAATCGTCGGGCTGGTCTTCTTCCTGGTGCGGGCGATCGACCTGCCGCTCGACCCGCTGCTCGGCCACTGGATGGACCGGACCCGAAGCCGCTTCGGCCGCTACCGGCCCTGGCTGATCGCCGGCGGGCTCACCCTCGCCGCCGGAGTCTGGCTGGTCTTCATGGCGGAACCCGGGCTGAGCGGCCCCGCCGCCTTCGCCTTTCTGATGGTGCTCTATCTCGGCTATTCGCTGACCGCGGTGGCGCAGCTCGGCTGGGGCTCGACGCTCTCGGACGATTATCACGACCGCTCGCGAATCTTCTCCTGGTGGATGGCCGCGCAGGTGCTCGGAATGATCCTCGTCCTTCTGCTCCCGCCGCTCGTCGGCGGCGGCACCCCGGCCGGGGGGATCCACGCCATGGGCTGGTTCGTGATCGCGACGGCGCCGCTCACCGTGCTGCTGATGGCGTTCGCCGTCGCCGAACGCGACCGGGCGGGCGAAAGGCCGCACGCCAGTTGGCCGGAGATCAAGGCGCTGGCGCGCAATCCGCTGCTCCTTCGTCTCATCCTCCTCGACATCCTGACCAGCGTCGCGCCGGGGATCACCGGGGCGATGTTCCTCTTCTATTTCGAGCACCGGCTGGGCTTCGCGGCCCGTGAGGCCAGCCTGCTGCTGCTCATCTATTTCGTGGCGGGCTTCGCCGCGGCGCCCTTGTGGATCGCTTTGGCGAAACGGATCGGCAAGCACCGGGCGCTGGCGGCGGCGGCGATCTGCTACGCCGCCTTCCAGCTCGGCCTCAGCCTGCTTCCGCCCGCCTGGGGCTTCGCGGCCGCGATCCCGGCCATGGCGGTCGTCGGCCTGCCCTATATCGCCGCGCCGTCGCTGTTGAGGGCGATGCTCAACGACGCCGCCGACGTCGACCGCCTGGAAACCGGCCTCGACCGCAACGCCCTCCTCCAGGCGCTGCTCACCAGCACCCAGAAGATCAGCTACGCGATGCCGGTGGCGATCATCTATCCGATCCTCGGCTGGATCGGCTTCCAGCCCAAGCCCGGCGCGGCCAATACCGAAAGCGCGATCTGGGGCATGACCCTGCTGTTCGTGCTCGCCCCCGTCGCCCTGATGTGCACGGCGGCCTGGATCGCGTCACGCTGGCCGCTCGACCGGGCGAGGCATGCGGAGGTCCAGGCGGCGCTTGCGGCGCGCGCTTGAGGATCGATCGGGGTTCGTGCAAGCGCCTCAAAAGCAGTGGAGTAGCCCATGAAAAACAAGCGCTTGGCGTCGATCGCCCTTGCCGCCCTCGTCCTCGGCGCGGCGGCTCCGGAAACGCCGAAAAAGGCGCTCCCGCCGGCCTGGCAGCTGACCAATTCCGCGCATCACGACCAATGCTTCATCACCACTTACTATCGCGGCGAGGGGCTGACGGTGCTGATGATCAGGGAATCGGTGGGCGGCCCGGGCATCGTCGTCGGCAACCGGAACTGGCTCGTACCTGCCGGCGGCAGGACCCGCCTGACCCTGCAATTCGAAGGATCTCCGGCCCGGAGCTCGATCCACGCTCAAAACGAGGCCGGCTCGGAGTATCGGGGTTATTCCGGCGACGGCGACGCCGGCCTTCTGCGCCGCTTCGCGGCGGCTTCGGCGGTCCGAATCCTGGCCGAGGATGGCCGGCAGCTGGACTATCTCGAATTGCCGGCCTTGAGCACGGCGCTGGATCGGCTGAAGCAATGTTCGGAGCCGCTCGGGCCGCTGATGATCGCCGGTCCTTATCCGGAAGGCGTGTTCGCCAGTGCGCCGATTGCGCCTTACCCGCGCATCGCGAACGCCGATCTCACCGACGTCATCACCGATGCCGATTATCCGCCCGCGGCGCTTGCCGCCAAGCAGGAAGGAAATGTCCACTTCATCATGGAGGTCGATGCCACCGGCAAGATGCGGTGCCGGGTGACCGCCTCGAGCGGCTGGCCCCTTCTCGATACAACCACCTGCGGCCTGCTCGAGGCGCGAGGACGAGGAAAATTCACGCACGCCCTCGATGCCGATGGCAATCCGACGGCGGACAGCCGGACGGGGAGCTACGCCTGGAGGATCGGCAGAAAGCGTCCCGAGCCCGAGGCGTTCATGGCGATCGAGGAGTGACCAGCGTTCCGCGCACCGCTCGCCGGATCATCCGAGCGTCGAATGCACCGTCGCCACCGCCTTCATCACCGAGGCGATCCGGACCGCGGTCTGGATGGTTTCGGCCTTGACCTTGTGCTGCTGGAGCACCCTCTCGTGGCTGTCGATGCACATGCCGCAGCCGTTCATCGCGCTGACGGCGAGGCTGAACAGCTCGAAATCCTCCTTCTCGATTCCGGGCGCGCCGATCACGTTCATCCTCAGGCGGGCGGGAAGGGTTCCGTATTCGGGGTTCGAGGCGAGATGGACGAAGCGGTAATAGACGTTGTTCATCGCCATCACCGCCGCGGCGGCGCGGGCGGCATTGGCCGCCGGCCCGGAGAGCTTGCCTTCCGCCTCGGCCTCGGCGGCGGCGACGATCGGCTTGTAGCCGGTGCCGTGGGCGCAGGCGAGGAGGAGGCCGAATTTGCGCTGGTCGCTCAGCCCCTGGTCGTTGAGCAAGGAGGAGAGGTTGAGCCTCAGGTCCTTCGCATAATCGGGAAGGGCGTCGGCGAATTGCTTGAGGGACATTGGGGGTCTCCGCTGAATCCCCCTCCCTGCACGCAGGGAGGGGCTAGGGGTGGGTACGTCAATGAAGGGCGGCGCGCATCCGGAGACTCACCCCACCCCGGCCCCTCCCTGCGTGCAGGGCGGGGAGGCTCAGAAAAAGGGGCGCGGGAGCCTCGGCTCCCGCGCCCCCGTCGCGAGGTCTGCTGCCTTGGCGGCCCAGGGGGGCTCAGGCCGCCGGGCGCAGGACCTCCTCGCCTTCCTGCCAGTTGCAGGGGCAGAGCTCGTCGGTCTGGAGCGCGTCGAGGATTCGAAGGGTCTCCTGCGGATTGCGGCCGACGTTGAGGCCGTTCACCGTGACGTGCTGGATGACATTGTCCGGATCGACGACGAAGGTGGCGCGATAGGCGACTCCGGCGTCCGGGGCGATGATCCCGAGCGCATTCGCAAGCTCCTTCTTATGGTCCGCGATCCAGGGGAAATCGGCCGCCGCGAGCCGCTCGTCCGCCTGCCGCCAGGCGTGGTGGACGAAATCGCTGTCGGTCGAAGCGCCGATGAGGAGCGCATCGCGGTCGGCGAAATCCTGGGCGAGCTCGCCATAGCCGATGATCTCGGTCGGGCAGACGAAGGTGAAGTCCTTGGGCCAGTAGAAGAGGATCTTCCATTTGCCATTGGTCTCGCCGAGGTCGAGCGTCTCGCCCGCGGGAAGGGCGCCGCCCTGCTGGACGGATACGGTGAGGGCTGGGATCTTGTCGCCGACGGTGAGCATGGCTGCTTCTTTTCTCCTGAATTTCCCGGGGGTTGGGTCGCTTGTGCAGTGCAGCATGTAGGAAGCTGGCCTTGATCGTTCAAGGCATTTAGAACGATCAGATTGATCGGGAAAAGCGATGACGGTCTATCTGCCCACGCTGAAGCAGCTGCAATATCTGGTCGCGCTCCAGGACACCGGCCATTTCGGCAAGGCGGCCGAAAGCTGCTTCGTCTCCCAGTCGACCTTGTCGGCCAGCCTTCGCGAGCTCGAATCGCTGATCGGAGTGACCCTGGTCGAGCGCAACCGCCGGGTCGTCGGCTTCACCCCGCTCGGAGCCAGGATCGCGGACAAGGCGCGGCGCGTGCTTCGAGAGGCGGAGGAGCTGGCCGACATGGCGCGCGCCGCCGGCCAGCCGCTGACCGGGGATTTGAGACTGGGCGTCATCCCGACCATCGCCCCCTTCCTCCTGCCCACCATGCTTCCGGGGTTGAGGCGCAACTGGCCGGATCTGAAGCTCTATCTTCGCGAAGAGACCAGCCAGGCCGCGTGCGTCAGCCTCCACCGCGGCCAGCTGGACTGCGTTCTCCTGGCGCTCCCTTACGGCTGCGGCGAGGTGGAGAGCGCCGCCCTGTTCGACGATCGCCTCTTCGTCGCCTTCCCGCCGGGCGAGGCGCCGGCCGGGGAGGGCGCCGTCCCGGCGGCGGCGATCGACGAGGACCGGCTGCTCCTTCTCGAGGACGGCCATTGCCTCAAGGATCACGCTCTGGCCGCCTGCAACCGGCCGGAATTGCGGGCGGAGGCGGCCATGCTCGGGACCTCGCTTCACACGCTCGTGCAGATGGTCGCCAACGGCCTGGGCCAGACGCTCATGCCGGAAATGGCGATCGAGGCCGGAATCCTGGAGGGCACCGGAGTGGCCGCCCGGCGCCTCGACGCGCGCCACGCCTTCCGCAGGATCGCCCTGATCTGGCGCAGGGGCAGCCCTCGCGAGAAGGAATTCCGTCTGCTCGCCGACGCTTTGAAGCGGGGCTGAGGTCCGCCTTCGCTCGGCCGCCGTGTAGGTGACTTCCCCGCCGCCGATCCCGGCAATACCGCGAATTTTGATCTGATGTGGACCAAGTAGGATTCGCCAAAAGCAAGTCCTCATGGTCTTTTCTCTTCTCCACCAGGAAGAAGGGATGAACGATGCGCGTAACCGCCAAGACGATCGCAATCCTGCTTGGGAGCGCCGGGTTGGCGCTGCTGCCTTCGAACGCCGCCGGCCAGTTCAACAACCCGCCGACGGTCGGCAACAACAGTTTCTCGGTCAGGATTTGTCAGGAAAAGGTCATCGACCTCACCAGCAACGACTCGGACCCGGAAGGCAATTATCCGCTCACCGTCACGTCGGTCGGAACGACGGCGCTGGGGTCCTTCTATATCTCCAGCGCGAGCTCGGTGACCTTCTACGCCGCCGACAGGACCGGCGGCGACACCGTGCCCTACACGGTCGAGGACAGCCTCGGCGCGAGCGCGAGCGGACAGATCAGCATCGGCGTGTTCGCCCGCCCGAACGAGCAATGTGCCTGACCCCCGAGCCCGGCGGCGGCGTCGCCGGGCTCACTCCAGGCCGAGGAGCCAGCGGTCCAGCGGCACCGGTCGTATCGCGGCTCCGCCAAGGTTGCGGCCGAGCCTGCCCCGGTGGCGCATGATCCAGCCGAGGCAGGCGAATTCGCTGTCGAACGTCTCGAAACAATCGCGGTTCGGCCGGAAGGTGCGGCCGTCGATCAGGAACCGCGCGCCCCGGCGGCAGCCGGGGGCGGCGGACCAGTTGCGCTGCGGCGCGACGACGGCCGGCACCCAATAGGTCCGCGCGGGATCCAGGCCGTCGACGTCGCACCTTTGCATCGCGTCTCCCCTCGGATCCCTCCCGCGGAAAGCGGGAGAGGAGTTTGTGCCGGCGCCTCGATCAACCCTTACGCCGGCTCCGCAATCCCGATCGGCTCGACGCTGTCGCTGTTCTGCGGAAGGTCGAAGCGGTCGGCGTTCATCACCTTGGTCCAGGCGGCGATGAAGTCGCGCACGAATTTCTCCTCGTGGCCCTTCTCGGCATAGACTTCGGCGACGGCGCGCAGCTGGCTGTTCGAGCCGAAGATGAGGTCGGTGCGGGTCGCCCGCCATTTCTCCTGCTTGCCGCCGCGGTCGTAGCCGATGAACTCCTCGTCGCCGCTCTCGTCGACCACCTGCCAGAAGGTGTCGTTGTCGAGCAGGTTGACGAAATAGTCGTTGGTGAGCTGGCCCTTGCGATCGGTGAAGACCCCCTCCGGCCGATCCCGGTGATTGGCGCCGAGCACGCGCAGACCGCCCAGGAGCACCGTCATCTCGGGCACCGACAGTCCGAGCAGCGAAGCCCGGTCGAGCATCAGCTCCTCGGTCTTCACCGAATGCCTGGTCTTGAGATAGTTGCGGAAGGCGTCCGCGACCGGCTCCATCACCGCGAAGCTCTCGGAATCGGTCCAGTCCTGGACCGCGTCGCCGCGCCCGCCGGTGAACGGGACGTCGACGCCGAAGCCCGCGTCCCGCGCCGCTTTCTCGACCGCGGCGGTGCCCGCCAGGACGATCGCGTCCGCCATCGACAGCGAGCCGCGCAAAGCGTCGATGCGGGCGAGGATCCGGCCCAGCTCCTCGGGCTCGTTGACCGCCCAGCCGCTCTGCGGCTCGAGCCGGAGGCGGGCGCCGTTGGCGCCGCCGCGATGGTCGGACCGGCGGTAGGTCGACGCCGACGCCCAGGCCGTCTTGACGAGCTGGCCGATGGTGAAGCCGGAATCGAGGATCGCCGACTTGAAGCTCGCGACGTCGGCGCCGGAAGGCGCCCGGCCGGCGGGAACCGGGTCCTGCCAGATCAAATCCTCGTCCGGGACTTCCGGGCCGAGGTAGCGGACCTTCGGGCCCATGTCGCGATGGGTGAGCTTGAACCAGGCGCGGGCGAAGGCGTCCTTGAACGCCTCATGGTCGTTCCGGAATTTTTCCGAGATCGCCCGGAACTCGGGATCCTCCCGAAGCGCCATGTCCGCCGTGGTCATCATCGTCGGCACCCGCTTCGACGGATCGTGCGCGGCCGGCGCCATGTCCTCCTCGCGCTGGTTCACCGGCTGCCATTGCTGGGCTCCAGCGGGCGAGCGCACGAGCTCATACTCATAGTCGAGGAGGAGCCGGAAATAATTTTCCGACCATTGGGTCGGCGTGTTCACCCACGATCCCTCGATGCCGCTGGTGATGGTATGCGCGCCGAAGCCGCTCTCGTGGGCGCTCGCCCAGCCCAGGCCCTGGAGGGCGATGTCGGCCGCCTCGGGCGCGGCATCGACCAGGCTCGGATCGCCGGCGCCATGGGCCTTGCCGAAGGTGTGGCCGCCGGCGGTCAGCGCCACCGTCTCCTCATGGTTCATCGCCATCCGCTCGAACGTCTCCTTGATGTCGCGCGCGGACTGGAGCGGGTCGGGATTGCCCCCGGGGCCTTCCGGATTGACGTAGATGAGGCCCATCTGGATCGCCGCCAGCGGATGCTCCAGCTCGAGCTCCTCTTCGGGCAGGATCCTCGTCTTATTGTCCGGATGCCCGACGAACTGCTCCTCGGAACCCCAATAGATGTCGCGCTCGGCCTCGAACACGTCCCGGCGCCCGCCGCCGAATCCGAAGACGGGGCCACCCATCGATTCGATCGCGACGTTGCCGGCGAGGATGAAGAGATCGGCCCAGCTGATCGACTTGCCGTATTTGCGCTTGATCGGCCAGAGCAGGCGCCGCGCCTTGTCGAGATTGCCATTGTCCGGCCAGGAGTTGAGCGGGGCGAAGCGCTGCTGGCCGCTGTTGGCGCCGCCGCGGCCGTCGGCGGTGCGGTAGGTGCCCGCGGCATGCCAGGCCATGCGGATCATCAGCCCGCCGTAATTGCCGTAATCCGCCGGCCACCAGGGCTTGGAGTCGGTCAGCATCGCCGCGAGGTCGGCCTTGAGCGCCCGATAGTCGAGCTTGCCGAAGGCCTCGGCATAATCGAAATCGGCGCCCATCGGATCGGGCGAGAGGCCGCCCTGGTTGAGGATCTCGAGCGGAAGGGCCTCCGGCCACCAGTCGCGGTTGGTCCGTCCGAGCAGCGAGCGCACCGTCGTCGGCCGCTCCACCGGGCAACCGCCCATCTCTCCAGTCTTTGCGTCCATGATCGAAGCCTCTCCTTGTTTGGAACGGCCCTAGGCGCTGAGCCTGATCGGAGGAAGCGAGGAAAAACGCTCAGATTGAGCGGGAAAATCGATCAATGGCCCCTCCCCTCGCCACTCGCGGCAAATCCTCCGGTTCGGACCCAATCATATTTGCAATGCAGGATTTCCCTTGTTCTACTGCTGTTCCAACGACTCGCGGCCGGAGAGGGGCGCATGAGAAAAGCCTATCGAAAGCCGCTCATGGCCGCCGGGATCGCGGTCGTCGCGGCCTCGGCCGGAATGGCGGCCGAGACGATCGTCTACAGCTACGACGCCAAGGGCCGGCTGGTGAAGGTCGAGCGCAGCGGCAGCGTCAACAACAACGTCACCGCCAATTACAGCCACGACAAGGCCGACAACCGGACCAACGTCACGGTGACCGGCTCGCCCAACCCGCCGCCGCCCTGAGGATTTCGGTCCGAAGCAGAGCTTTGGACCGGTCTTGAACCCGCGGCCCTGGGGCCGCGCCGATTTCCTGGAGAAACCCGATGAAGACGACGTCCTCGCGGGCGCGGACGCTTGCGTGCGCCCTTCTTGCCGGCACCTTCTACGGCGCGGTCGCCGCGACATCGGCCCAGGCGCAGGGCGCGCCCACCTTCCGGACCCTCGACGGCAACGGGGTGGACCTGGTCAAGGGCGACTTCCTGACCAGCTTCCCCGAGGGCTCGATCGGCTCGGGCGAGGCCGAGCTCGTCCTGCTCCGGATGGTCGGCGCGATCGGCGGCAACGGCACCCGGGCCACGAGCCAGTGGGACCACATTCTGTTCAGCGTCACCTCGACCGCCGCCTATGTCGACTTCGGCTCGAGGATGGACACGTTCCCGGGCGCCGAAAGCCGGGGCGCGGCGCTGTCGGGAAGCGGCGACAGCTATGCATACCGCTCGGCCGACGGCACCGTCATCGACTTCACCGATCCGAGCCCGGGCGACGACACCACTTATTGCAACGGCAGCGTCCAATCGTTCTGCGTCCTTCTTCCGACCACGATCACCTCGCCCGACGGCAAGGTGGTGACGATCAACTACGCATTCTCGCATATCTGCATCAACCAGCCGCCGCCCCAGAATCCGGACGAGGAGCCCGCCCCGCCGGTCTGCCAGAACACCGCGCGGATCGCCTCGGTGACCAACAGCTTCGGCTACGAAATACGCTTCGCTTATGCGTCAGCGCCCGTCACCAGCGGGACGGTGCCGGCGAGCTTCCACCAGCGCACCGGGGCCAGCTTCTACAACGTCAACGCGTCGAGCTCGCCGCTCGCCAGCGTCTCTTATTCCTATCCCTCGACCGGGGTGACCGACGTCACCGACACGGGCGGCGACGTCTGGCGGGTGACGAGCTCGACCAGCGGCCATG
>JBEVDE010000327.1:0-3888 GCA_040514175.1 Allosphingosinicella sp.
CGGCACTTGGTCGGACGGCCCGCCCCGTGCCAGCCTTTCCTGCATGAAACGTCATCTCAGATTTGCGCCTTGGGTCGTGGCCTGGCTCGCGGCGATGCTGCTCGGCACGGCCGGCCATGCCCAGCTTGCGCAACCGGGCAAGAACGCGATTCTCGCCGGTCTCATCCCGGAATCCGCGATCGTCGCTCCGGGCGGGACCGTGACTCTCGCCCTGACGATGCGGCCCTCCAAGGGCTGGCACGGCTATTGGAAGAATCCCGGCGACAGCGGCACCGAGACCAGGATCGCCTGGCAGCTTCCCGCGGGTCTCGAAGCCGGACCGATCCAATATCCCGTGCCCGAGCGGCTGATCGTCTCCGGCCTGATGAATTACGTCTACGCGCGGAATTATGCGCAGCTCATCGACGTGAAAATCCCCGCGGGCGTGGCGCCGGGCACCCGATTGCCGCTCCGCGCCCGGGTCGATTATCTCGCCTGCACGGTCGAGGTGTGCGTGCCGGAAACGGCGAATGTCGCCGTCGATCTGGAGACCGGGGCCGCGCCGGCTGCGCCGGCGAACCGGGCCATGTTCGACCGCTTCCGCCAGGCGCTTGCGAAGCCGCTGGGAAGCGAGGCGCGTTTCGAGCGCGCCGGAAGCCGCGTCCGGCTGGCGATCCCGATCCCCGCCGGGCTGGAGATTGGCGAGCCCTATTTCTATCCTTTGACCGACGGCGCCATTTCCTATGCGGCGGCGCAGAGTTTCTCACGCTCGGGCGACACCCTGATCGTCGAGACCGACGCGCCTTCGAACGGCGGAAGCCTCGACGCCGTCGAGGGCGTGCTGAAGCTGGGCGACGGCGGCGGCCTGTCGCTGAAAGCCGTGCCGGGCGGCGTTCCTCCCGCCGGAATTGCCCTCGAGACGGCGGGAACGCAGCCCGCGTCCGGCGTCTCCGCGGTGATGTTCGCCTTGATGGGAGCCGTGCTGGGCGGGTTGCTGCTCAACGTCATGCCCTGCGTCTTCCCGATCCTCAGCCTGAAGGCGCTCAGCCTCGCCAAGGCGGGCCGGGACGAGGCCGGCGCGCGACGGGAGGCGCTCGCTTATACCGCCGGCGCGGTGGCCATCTGCCTTGCCCTCGGCGCGGCGGTGCTTGCGCTTCGAGCCGGTGGAGTTTCGGCGGGCTGGGCCTTCCAGCTCCAGGATCCCCGAGTGATCCTCCTTCTGCTTCTGCTGATGACGGCGATCGCCCTCAATCTGGCGGGATTGTTCGAATTGCCCTCGTTCGGGCTCGGCGGCGGGCTCGCTTCCGCCGGCGGCGCCGCGGGCGCGTTCTGGACGGGGGCGCTGGCCGCCTTCGTCGCGACTCCATGCACCGGACCCTTCATGGCCGCGGCGCTGGGCGCCGCCCTTCTCCTTCCCCTGCCCGCGGCGCTGGCGGTCTTCGCCGGGCTCGGCCTGGGCCTCGCTTTGCCTTTCCTCATCCTCGGGTTCGTGCCTGCCGCTCGCCGGCGCCTGCCGAGGCCCGGGCCCTGGATGAGCCGGCTCCGGCACATCCTCTCGGTGCCCATGTTCCTCACCGCGCTCGGCCTCGCCTGGGTGCTGGGGCGCCAGTCGGGCCCGGATGGAATGGCGGCCGGCCTGGCCGCGGCCCTCGCTCTCGGCCTGGCGCTCTGGTGGGTTGGCCGCCGGTCAGGCGACGGCCGCTCCTGGCTTCGTCTCGCGCCAGCGGCCGCGGCTTTGGCGGCGGGCCTGATCCTCCTTCCCGCCGCCGGCGAAGGGCAGGCGGCCGCCACGCCGCTCGCGGGCGAAAAGTTCAGCGAAGCGCGGCTCGCGGCGCTCCGTTCCGAGGGCCGGCCGGTCTTCGCTTATTTCACCGCCGACTGGTGCATCACCTGCAAGGTCAATGAGAAGACCGTGCTTCAGCGCGAAGACGTGACCCGCGCCTTCGCGAAGGACAAGGTCGCCGTGCTGGTCGGGGACTGGACCGGCGGCGACGCCGCCATCGGCCGCTTCCTCGAGGCGCAGGGACGCTCGGGCGTGCCGCTCTACATTTACTATGCGCCGGGCAAGGCTCCCGAGGTCCTGCCGCAGCTGCTCACCCTGTCTCGAATCGTAGCGCTGACCCAACAGGAGAATTGAGATGAAACCCTTGACTATTGCCCTTGTCGCCGCCGGTGTCGCGGGCGCTTCAGCCTTGTCCTACGTCTTCGTCGCGGGCGGCGGCGCGGACGTCGCTTCGACCCTTGCCGATCTTCAGGTCGGCACCCCCGCGCCGGACTTCCGCGCCGGGGATCCGAACGGCCGTCTCGTCAGCCTCTCGGATTTTCGCGGCAAGACCGTCGTGCTCGAGTGGAACAACCCGGAATGCCCCACCGTGAAGAAGCATTACGAGAGCGGCAACATGCAGAAGACCCAGGCCGAGGCCGCCGCCGCCGGAGTGGTCTGGCTGACGATAAACTCCAGCGCCGAAGGCAATCAGGGCTATATGACGCCCGCCCAGGCGAAGGCCTTTACCGCCGGTCAGCCGAGCCGCCGCACCGCCTATCTTCTCGATCCGAAGGGCGAGGTCGGTAGAGCCTATGGCGCCAAGGCGACGCCGCACATGTACGTCGTCAACCCGGCCGGCACCCTCGTCTACAACGGCGGGATCGACGACAGGCCGACCCAGGACAAAGCGGACATCCCCGGCGCCCGCAACCACGTCCTCGCCGCGCTGGGCGAGCTGAAGGCGGGCAAGCCGGTGTCGGTGCCGACGAGCCGCGCTTACGGATGCGCGGTCAAATATGGATGAGCGGCGACCTTGCGTCCCTGAACCGTGACTTCCGGCCTATGGCAAGGTGGCTCGCTTTGTGGCAGCATCATCCCATGTCAGACCATCTAAGATCTCAGCATTCCTGGGTTTTTTCCGTCGCAGCGTTGGTCGTGTGGCTCGCTCTGGGCTGGCCCGTCCTCGATTCGTTCGCGGCCGGCGCGGAGATCCGCGAGGCTCCCGTGCCGGCGCTGTGGCTGGTCCCGTTCGCGCTCTTCGGAGCGGCCGCCCTCGCCGCGATGGCGCTGAGGCTTCGGCCGGGCCTCCAATGGGCCTTGCTGGGCGCCCAGATCGCTTCGGTCGTGGCGATGGCGATCATCCTGAATTGGGCGATGATGTCGATGTTCCTCATCATCACCGCCTGGCAGGCGGCAATGGCGACCACGCCTTTCAGGGCGCTGAGCCTGGTCCTTCTTCAGTCGCTTCTCCTCGTCGTCACGCTCGCTTTGGTCCCGAATCCAGATTTGTGCTGGGTCCACTGGATGGCCTTCGGGCTTCAGTTGTGCGTCCTCTTCACGGCGAACGCGCTTCGGCGGGAAGCGGAGACGGCCCGGGCGCTGGCCAGGGCTCAGGCCGTCATCGCAAGCACGGTCCGCGACGCGGAACGCCTGCGCATCTCGCGCGAGCTGCACGACGCCTGGGGCCATGAGCTGACCGCACTGGGGCTTCAGCTCGAGATCGCAAGCCACCTGACCGGGCCCGGGCGGGCCAGTGATCACGTCATGCAGGCCAAGGGCCTGGCGCGCGACCTCCTCGCCAAGGTGCGCGACGTCGTCTCCACTCTGCGCGAGGCCGAGCGCTGCGACTTGAAGGATGCGCTGGAGGCGCTGGCCCAAAGCGTCCCGGCCCCGGCGATCCATGTCGACATCTCGCCCGGCCTCCGGGTCGGCCCGGACCAGGCGCACGCGCTCATGCGTTGCGCCCAGGAAGCCGTCACCAACGCCGTCAGGCACGCGCAGGCCGCCAATTTGTGGCTGAAGGTGACCTCGGACGGGGCGGGCGTGCGTCTCGTGGCGAGTGACGACGGCAGCGCCGGGCCTGCCTCTTCACCGCCCGGCTCGGGGCTCGTCGGTATGCGCGAGCGGGTGGAGTCGCTCGGCGG
>JBEVDE010000112.1:0-2581 GCA_040514175.1 Allosphingosinicella sp.
CGTCGGGCGGCCCAGCGACAAGGCCCGGGCGCGTCAGCTCTATGCGAAAGCCAGCGACCTGGGGTTCGCCAAGTCGGCCTGCGCGCTCGGCAATCTGCTCCTGAGTGGCGAAGGCGGGCCGGCGGATCCGAAACGAGGGATCGAATTGTGCCGGCGCGCCGCCAAGGCCGGCGATGTGGACGCGCAGACCGATTACGGGGGCTATCTGCTGGTCGGCCGGAACGTCTCGAAGGACGTCGTCGAGGCCCGCCGCTATCTCGCGCTCGCCGCCGCAAGGAAGCAGCGCAACGCGGCCTTCCTGCTCGGCCAGATCTATTGGAACGGCGACGGGGTCGAGAAAGACAGGGCCGAGGCGGCGCGCTGGTGGCGAGTCGCCCACGAAGCCGGGCGGCCCGACGCGGCGCGCCTGCTCGGCCTCGAAGCGCTTGGCCGCCTGGTTGCCGCCAGCGAGGCCAGGCAGCCGATCCCGGCCTCGATCGTCGAGGAAGCCCGGCAGTGGATGGCGATCGCGGCGGAAAGGGATCCGGATCCAGCCCGGCGGCGGGAGGCGGCGGACCTGTTGTCCCACCTGAAGGGGATGGCGGCGGCGGACTAGCCGCGGCGGCTCAATCCCCCTGGCCGGGCTCCGGCGAGAAATATTTGTCGAACTTGCCTTCCTCGCCCTTATGCTCGTCGGCGTCGGCCGGGCTCTCGCGCTTGCGGGTGAGGTTGGGCCATTCCGCCGAATAAGTGGCGTTGACCTCGAGCCATTGCTCGAGCCCCGCCTCGGTGTCGGGGACGATCGCCTCGGCCGGGCATTCGGGCTCGCAGACGCCGCAGTCGATGCATTCGGACGGGTTGATGACGAGCATGTTCTCGCCTTCGTAGAAGCAGTCGACCGGGCACACCTCGACGCAATCCATATATTTGCAGCGGATGCAGGCATCGGTGACGACGTAGGTCATTGGCTTCTCCCTGAGCGATTCCCTAGTCGGCGGGAGCGGCGCGCGTCAACGGGCGGCTTTTCCAAATCCTCCCCGGCATTTGCCGGGGAGGGGGACCAGGCGAAGCCTGGTGGAGGGGGCCTTTCAGTGTCCGAAGAACCCCTCCACCGCGCTACGCGCGGTCCCCCTCCCCCGGAAAGCCGGGGGAGGAATTTTGCCCCTCCACTATCTCCGTATACAGCGCCCGGGCCTCCGCCGGCGGGCCGCGCCGCGTCGGCAGCGCCTCGATCCTGAGCACCCTGACCGCGCCGCGCTGGGCGAAGCTCAGCACGTCGCCGACCCGCACCGGGGCGTGGGCGCGGTCGACGATCCGGCCGGAAACCCGGATCCGCCCGCCTTCCGCCAGCGCCTGACCAAGCGCCCGGGTCTTCACGATGCGCGCGAACCACAGGAATTTGTCGAGCCTCAGCCCGTCAGCCACGCTTCAGCCCCGCCAGCGCCGCGAAGGCGTGCCCCGTCCCGGCCTTGCGCGGCGCCTCCTCGCGCCGCCGCGTCCGGCCGCGCCACACCCAGGCCTGGGCGCCCTCCGACGGCCGGAAGCCGAGGTCGCGCATCAGCTTCGCCACCGCCTGCGGCTGGAGGCCGAGCGAGGTCGCGAGGGCCTCGTCCACCACCGGCTGGGGCTTGCCGGTCCGGGCCTCGTGGGCGTGGCGGGCGAGCCGCTCGACCAGATCCACCCGGAGCATCTGCGGCCCGAGCGGCCGGAAGCCGAGGCGCATCAGCCGGAGCCGCTCGCGGTCGGGCGGGCAGGGGAGGATCACCGCCGATCCGGGCGGAAGCTCGGGCATCGGCTCGCCCGCCGCGGCGGCGCGGAGCGCGGTCCGCCAGCGCCGCGCCTCGGGCTTGAGGACGTCGGGCATGAACAGGTCGAGCGCGCCGACCTTGATCTTCAGCCCGGTGACCGACCGCCTTTGCCCCTTGTCGAGCGCGGCGAGCGGCTTGGCCACCGCTTCGCGCTCGACGATCCCGCCTTCGTCGACCAGCATCGCGAGGATCGAGCGGACCGCCGCCGGAGCGGCGGAATCCTGAGCCGCGAGCCCCGCCTGGCGAAGCGGTCCGAGCGACCGCTCGACCTGGTGGCGGACCCAGAGGTCGAGCCGCTCGACCACCGTCGCCCGGCCGCGCTCGGACAATCGGTCGAGCCGCCGGTCGACGATCACCCGCGGGCTGAGCAGATTCTTGCCCGGCCCGAGCCGGGCCACCTCATGCCCCCGCCACAGCATGGCGACCGGCTGGCCGGGCTCGGTGCGCAAAGTGAAATGGTCGTCCGTGTCGGCGGCGAGCGCGGCGGCGCGCTTCTCATATTCGCCGCCGAGCCGGCGCTCGGCCGTGGCGAGCAGCATCTTGCGGTCGGCGTGGCGGGCGGTCGGGTCGACCTCGAAGGCGAAGCCCTCCATCCGCCCGATCGGGAAGGAGCCGACGGTGACCTCGCCCTGCTCGTCGACGATCACCGGAAATTCGCCGACGCCCTTGCGGCCGATATCCTTCAGGAGCACCGAGGTGCGGCGGTCGACGAAGCGCTGGGTGAGCCGCTCGTGGAGCGCATCCGACAGGCGGCCCTCGACGCTGCGCGTGCGCTCGGCCCATTTGGCGGGGTC
>JBEVDE010000049.1:0-3016 GCA_040514175.1 Allosphingosinicella sp.
GCCCACCTCTCGCCGCCGAAGAGCCGCCGCCGGGCCTCGCTGAGGGCCGAGCGCGGCGGCGCGCTCGGCTTCAACGCCCAGGCGAGCCACCGGATCGTCGACATTCGCGAATGCCACGTCTTGCGGCCCGAGCTGTTCGCCCTTGTCCAGCCCCTTCGCGCCCTGATGCGCAAGCTGAAGGCCTCGGCCACGGCCGGAGTCCGGCTGACCCTCACCGACCAGGGCGTCGACCTATTGCTTGAGAAGGTCGAGATCGCCGGTCTCGCCTCGGCCGCGGCGCTGGGCGACTTCGCCCGTGAGCAGAATCTGGCTCGGCTCGCTCTGGACGATGGCTATGGCGCCGAGACCCGCTGGGAGCCGGATCCGGTCACGGTCACCCTCGGCGGCATTCCGGTGCCGCTTCCGCACGGCGCCTTCCTCCAGGCGACGGCCGAGGGGGAGGCGGCCTTGGTCGAGGCGGTTCGAAAGGCGGTCGGGGACGCGCGGATCGTCGCCGACCTGTTCGCCGGCCTCGGCACCTTCGCTCTGGCGCTGGAGGGGCGGATCCTCGCCGCCGAGGCCGCCCGCGACGCCGCCCTCGCCCTCAAGTCCGCGGCCGGGCGGGCGCAGCGGCCGGTCTTCGTCGATCATCGCGACCTCTACCGGCGGCCGCTGGACGTGGCCGAGCTCGACCGCTTCGAGGCGATCGTGCTCGATCCTCCGCGGGCCGGCGCAAAGGAGCAGGCGGCGGCGCTCGCCCGCTCGGCCGTGCCGCGCATCGCCTACGTCTCCTGCAACCCATCGACCTTCGCCCGCGACGCCGCCGCCCTCGTCGAGGGCGGCTACCGCTTCGACTGGATCCTTCCGGTCGGCCAGTTCCGCTGGTCGACCCATGTCGAGCTGGTCGGGGCGTTCAGCCGCTAAGCGATGTGGCCGCAGATCATCCGGATCGCCTGGACGACGAGGCCGGCCAGGGCCAGCGACGACAATCCGAAGAGGATGAAGCGGTAGGTGATGACGTTGACCGTCGTCTGCACCAGGCTGTGCACGATTCTCAGCGCGACATAGGCCCAGGCGAGGATCGCGCTGTAGCCGCCGCCGGCATGGCCGACGGCAAGCGTCAGGGCGATGGCGTAGAAGAGGGTCGGCTGCTCGACGAGGTGCATGTAATTATGCGCCTTCCACATCACCTCGTCCTCGACCACGCCTTCCAGCGCGGCGCCGCCCCGGCCGCCGACCCGGCCCTTCAGGGATATGCCCTTGCGCTTCATCGCCGCGAAGCGGGACACGACCATCCAGGCCATGATCAGCAGCGTCCAGGCGACCAGAGCGACGATCGGCGCGAGTATGGGACTGTAAAACATGCGTTGGTTCTCCCCCTTGTCCGGGCCCAGACTGGCCGCCGCCGGGCGCGAAGTCAAAGCGCCCTTTAGTGGCTGAAAAAGCCTGCTAAACAGGGCCGGAGCGAAGGAGTGAAGAGATGAAGCGGATCGCGACGACGGCCTTGGCGGCCATCCTGCTGGCCGGCGGCGCTTTGGCCCAGCAGCCCGCGCCCACGCAGCGCCCGCCGGCCCCGGCCCAGCGTCCCCCGGCCCAGGCGCAGCGTCCTGCCCCGCCCGCCGTCCCGACCCGGGTCACGGCCCGCACCCTGACCGCGCTGTGCGGGCAGGACCGCAACGGCTGCCTGACCTACGTGCTCGGCGCCGCCGACGCTTTCTCGAGCGCCCTCGTCGCCTCCGGGCGGCCCCAGGTCTATTGCTTTCCGAAGGGCACGACCAACGACCAGATCGCCCAGTCGGTGGTGCGCTACCTTCGCGCCCATCCGGAAGAGGGCGGCAACAATGCCGCTTTGGTGATCATGGCTGGGCTCACCGCCGGCTTTCCCTGCGGCTATTGAGAAAAGGGCCGGAAGCTTTCGCTCCGGCCCTTCCGCTCAATCGAACAGCTTCGCGAAGCGCCGCTTCGTGCGCTCCCGCCAGTGGCCGCGGTGGTAAGCGTCGGAGGCCAGCAGTGGCAGAACGCTGGTCGCCTCGGCGAACACCATCTGCTCCATCGCCGTCGAGACCTTGCCCCAGCTCGCCGCTTCCTGAAGCGTGGAGGACGAGCAGGCCCCGTCGCGGACGTCGGCGACGGTGATCTGAACCGCATATTTGTGGACCTCGACGTCGTCGTGGCCGAGGATCTCGGCGCAGACGACGGTGTCCTGGGTGAAGTTCTTGGGAACGCCGCCGCCGATCATCAGCAGGCCGGTGGTGCCCGCCTCGATCTTGAGGTCGGTCAATTCGCGGAAGTCGGCGATGGCGTCGAGCACCATATAGGGCCGGCCCGCTTTCATCGCGTCGACCTGGTGCTTGACCAGGCCGAAGCCGGCCGAGCTGTCGACGAAGGCCGGGCAGAAGATCGGCACGTCATGCTCGTAGGCGAGCTTGACGAGGCTGTTCTCCTTCTTGCCGTGGGTCATCAGCCACTTGCCCATCTCCTTGATGAACGCGCGGGACGAGTAAGGCTTCGGCTCGAGGGAATTGGCGATGTCGCCGATCGTGTGATCGGTCTCCTGCAATTTCTCCTCGTCGATATAGGTGTCGTAGATGCGGTCGATATAGAGCGAGCGCAGGGTATCGTCGTCAGGAATTTCAAGCGCTTGGTAATGCTTGTGGCCAAGCGCTTCGAAGAAATCCATGTCGACAATGGTGGCGCCGGTGGCGACGATCGCGTCGACCATGTTGTTGCGCACCAGCTCGGCATAGAGATCCATGCAGCCGCCGGCCGAGGTCGAGCCGGCGATCACCAGGATCACCGAGCATTCCGGATCGGCGAGCATATTGTTGTAGATCTCCGCCGCCCGGCCGAGGTCGCGGCTGGTGAAGCTCATCTTCCTCATCGCGTCGACGATCGGCCGGGCGTCGAAGCTGGTGATGTCGATATGCTCGACGACGTTCGACAGAAGCTCCGCCGTGCGGGTGTCGTTGCGGGGGGTCTCGTTGTTCACTTGAATCTCGATATCCGCCGTCGCCCCAGCGAAGGCTGGGGCCCCGGG
>JBEVDE010000070.1:0-2668 GCA_040514175.1 Allosphingosinicella sp.
CGCGGCGTCCATCCAGGGCGAGGCGGCGATCCGAGCTTCGAGGCCGGAGCGCAGATTGGCGATCAGCTCCGACATCTGGCGGTTGCTCTCCGCCGGATAATGGCGATCGACATAGACCCGGCCGACCGCTTCGCCGAGCGAGCCGTTGATGATCTGCACGCCGCGCTTCCAGCGCTCGCGCTGCTGGGGGACTCCGCGCAGGGTCTTCGAGAAGAAGTCGAAATTGGCCTGGTCGAAGGTCTTGGGCAGAGCGAAGGCGTGGCTGCTGACGAAGTGGAAGGCGAGATAGTCCTTCCAGGTCGAGAGCGGCACCGTCTCGAGCATCTTGGCGCTCTCGGTGATCGCGCTCTTCTCGGCGGCGATCACGGTCGGGACTCCGCCCAGGCCGGCGGCGTCGAGGAACATCGGCCAGTCGACCTGCGGCGCCAGCTCGGCGAGCTGGGCGCGGTTCATCGGATTGTAGATCTGCTTGATGTCGCGCTGGCGGGCCGGGTCCCAATGGACCTTGGCGAGCGCGGTCTCGAGCGCGATGATCCGGTCCGCTTTGGCTTCCGCGTCGGCGATCCCGGCGAGCTGCTGCATCTTCACGACATAGGCGCGATAGGCCTTGCGGATGCTGTCGTATTTCTCGCCCTCGAGCAGATAATAGTCGCGGTTGGGAAGGCCGAGGCCGCCCTGGCCGGCGGCGGCGATGTAGCGGGTCGGATCGGCCGGATCGGGCAGGATGCCGACCCCGATCGGGCTCTGCATGCCCGGCTCGGCGAAGGTGCGGAGCAGGTCCGCCTTGCTCGAGATCGCGCCGATGCGGGCGAGATAGGGCTTCAGCGGCGCCGTACCGGCCGCCTCGATCCCGGCCTCGTCCATCCAGCTGGCATAGAAGTCGCCGACCTGCTGGCCGACCCGGCCCGACGTGGTCGGGTCCTTAGCCAGATCCTCGACGATCGAGCGCACCTGCCGCTCGGCTTCGTCGGCGAGGAGCACGCCGACTCCGGCGCTGGTGCGGTCGGCGGCGATCTCGGTCGACTTGTCCCAATTGCCGTTGACGAAATGCCAGAAGCTGTCGCCCGGCTTCACCGACCGGTCCATCGCGGCCAGGTCGAGGCCGAAATCGCCGTAGCGCGGCTTGGCGGCGGCGGCGTGACCGGCATGGCCGCTTTGGGCCAGGGCCGGCGCCGCGGCGGTGCCGAGCAAAAGGGCCGCCGTGAAGGCGAGGCTGAAATTGCGCATATCTAGAGTCCCTCCCGGGCCGAGATTCGGCCCCTTCGCGCCGACGACTACCAAGCCGGGCCGCAACCGGCAATATTCCCCAACATGATGGGATAAATGAGCAATTCCTGTGGGTGAAACCGGCCTCCGGCCAACCTCCCGCCCCGCCGCCGCCGCGTCTCGGCGCTGGCTGCTGGACGGGGGCGCGGCGCGGGGGTAAAGGCGCGAACGGGAAGGGTTTTCGTCCAAATGCCGCCGATCCGCCGCCGCCTCCGGGCCGCCGCCTTCATCCTCTCGGGCCTCGCCGCGGCGGGGTCGCCGGCGCTCGCCCAGAACGAAACCGCCAACACGATCGGGCCGCCCCAGCTCAAGGATTTCTCGCTTCCCGGCCAGCGCACGACTCCGCCCGCCGCCCCGGCGCCCGTCCCGACGACGCAATCGCCGGCCGCCCAGCCGCGCACCCCGCCCGCCGCCGCGCCCGCGGAGCGCCCCGCCGCGACTCGCCCGGAGCCCCGCCCGGCGGCGCCCGCGACCCGCACCGAGCCGGCGCCCACGCCGAGCGTCACGCCCACCCAGGCCGCACCGCAAACCGCCGAGCCCGTCCCCGCGCCTATCCAGCCGCCGCCCCCGCAGCCGCAGGCCTCGGCGCCGCCGGTCGCGGAGAGCCCGCCGAATAGCGGTTCCTGGCTGTGGCCGGCCGCGGGCGGCGCTCTCCTCCTCGCCCTGGCCGCTTTCTTCCTGCTTCGCCGCCGTCGCTCCGAAGCGGAGCGGGAGAAGGCCCGCGACTCCGCGCGCGATGAGATCGGGGGCGTGCTCGTCGCCGCCGAGCCAGCGCCGGCGCCGGAGCCTCAGGCGGCCGCCGAGATTCCATCCGCGCCTCGCCCCTGGCTCGAGCTAGACATCGCGCCGGACCGGGCGGCGGCGACCGATTCCGAGGCCTATGTCCATTACGCTCTGACGCTGACCAATCGCGGCGACGCCGAGGCCCGCAACATCCGCATCGACCCGCGCCTGTTCAACGCCGGCGCCGAAGGCGAGATGATGGCCTTCTTCCAGGGCCCGATCCACGATCTCAGCGGCTCTCCCCATGTCGTCATCCCGCCCGGCGGGAGCCTCAAGCTGAACGGCCAGGTGGCGATGCCGAAGGCCGAGCTGAGGGAGATCGAGCTGGCCGGTCGGCGGATCTTCGTCCCGATGGTGGCGATCAACGTCGCCTACGACTGGACGGGCGGAGGCACCGGCCGGACCTCGCGCTCCTGGCTGGTCGGCCGCGAGGCCGAGGTCCCGACCGAGAAGATGGGCCCGTTCCGGCTCGACCTCGGCCCGCGCATCTACCGCTCGGTGGGCCGCCGCGAGGCCCGGCTGGTGATGGTCTAGAGCGTTGGGGGTTCAGGTTGCGCCATCCCCGTCATGCCGGACCTGATCCGGCGTCCACCCTCTTCCTCGGTTCCCAAGAGGTTGA
>JBEVDE010000167.1:0-4941 GCA_040514175.1 Allosphingosinicella sp.
GGCGGCGGCGGCGGCCACGAGCCCGGGCGGCCGCTACGCGATCGGCCGCTTCCAGCTCGAGATCGGCCTCGGCACCAACGATGTCCCGATGCAGTCGCTCGGGCTCGACAATCTGATCGCCAGCGGCAAGGTCGAGGCGGGAGACCTCCCGACCATCTATCGCAACCAGGGGGTCCTCGCCAGCAACGCCGGCAACAAGGCCAAGGCGGAGGCGGCCTACGCCAAGGTCGTCGAGCTCAGCCCGAACGATCCCGAGGCCCTGATCAGCCTCGCCCAGGTGAAGAACGACCTCAAGAAGCCGGCCGAGGCCGCCCAGCTCATCTCGAGGGCGATCGACATGAAGCGCGCCGCCGGCCAGCCGGTCGACGAGAGCTGGTACAAATATGCGCTGAAGCTCGCCTTCGACGGGCGTTCCAACCCGGCGCTTCGTGAAATGTCGCAGAAGCTGAGCCGCGATCTCGTCACGGCCTATCCGACCAAGGAGAATTGGCGCGACTCGGTGCTCATCTTCCGCGACACCAACAATCTCGATCCCGCCGCCGATCTCGACGTCCTGCGCTTCATGCGCTCGAGCGGCTCGCTCGCCGGCGAGCGCGACTGGTACGACCTCGCCGACGGCCTCTACAAAGCGGGCAATTACGCCGAGGCCAAGGCCGTGCTCGACGACGGCGCCGCCAAAAGGATGATCGATCCCAAGAAGGCCGCCTTCGCCGAGCTGATCCGGCTCACCTCCGCCCGCATGAGCGGCGACCGGGCTTCGCTGGGCGGCGAGGAATCGAAGGCGATGGCGGCCGCGACCGGCGCCAGTGCGCTCAAGATCGGCGACGCCTATTACGGCTATGGCGAGCATGCCAAGGCGATCGCGCTCTATCGCGCGGCTTTGACCAAGGGCGGGGTCGACGCCAATCTCGTCAACACCCGCCTCGCCATGGCCCTCCTCGCCTCGGGCGACCGCGCCGGCGCCCAGGCGGCCTTCAAGTCTCTCACCGGCCCGCGCCAGAATCTCGGCGCTTTCTGGCTCGCCTGGCTCGCCCGCAGCGGCGCGTAGAATAATCCTCCCCAAGCTATGCCTGGGGAGGGGGACCCCGCGCAGCGGGGTGGAGGGGTAACTGGCGGACGCCTCGTCAAATACCCCTCCACCAGGCTTCGCCTGGTCCCCCTCCCCACCGCTTCGCGCCGGGGAGGATGAACCCACCCCGTCCCATATTGCGACGGCGGCCCATCACCCCCCTTCCGCTGGCCGGGAGCGCGCGTTAACGATTGGCGGGGCCGGTCTTGGGTCCCGTTCACGAAGGGCTGGCCGCTTGCGTTTCGACGACATGATCGCGACGGTGCTGAGGCAGAGCGAGGCGCGGCCGTCCGCGCTCGCCGCCAAGTGGCGCCAGCTCGTCGATCTCGTCGCCCAGGGCCGGAGCGAGGGCGACGCCGGGGCCGAAGCCCTGACCTGGCTTCGGGCGAAAAGGGGCGGGGTCCCGCCGGAGGCCCGGCGCGAGGTCGCCCGGGCCCTGGCCGGACGCCGGGTCAGCCCGGCCGCCCTCGCTTTCTTCGCCGAGGATCTGCCCGCCGTCGCTTCGCCTTTGCTCGGCGGCGCTCGCCTTGACAGCGACGAATGGCTCGACCTGCTGCCGCGCCTGGGCCCGGTCGCCCGCGGCCTGCTCCGCCACAGGCGCGACCTGCCGCCCGATGTCGTCCACGCCCTGGCCCGCTTCGGCGCCGGCGATTTCGCTCTGGGGGGCGAGGTCGCCGCTCCGGCCGAGGAAGGGCTGAGCCCCGCCGCCGAGCGCAGCGAGGCGCAGATCCGCGACCTCGTCGCCCGGATCGAGAATTTCCGCCGCCGCCGCGACGCCGCCGGGCTCGCCGCCGCCGCCGAGCCCGCGCCGGTCGACGAATTCCAGTGGGAGACCGGCCCGGACGGCGTGATATTGTGGGTCGAAGGGGCGCCGCGCGGGCCCCTGGTCGGCCAGAGCATCGCCTCGATCGCCGAACGCGGCCAATATGGCGTGGACGGCCAGGCCGCCGGCGCCTTCGAGAAGAGGGCGCCCTTCCGCGACGCCCGCTTCAGCGTCCCCGGCGGCGGCGGCGCGTCGGGCGACTGGCGGATTTCCGGAGTGCCCTTCTTCGACGCGGCCCAGGGCAATTTCCTCGGCTATCGCGGCAGCGCGAGGCGGCCGAGGCTCGACGAGGTCGCCCATGGCGCCGTTCCGGCGGACTCCGGGACCGGCCTGTTCGGGACCGATCTTCCCGCCGATTCGCTGCGCCAGCTGATCCACGAGCTGCGCACGCCCCTCAACGCGATCATCGGCTTCGCGGAGATGATCGACGGCCAATATATGGGCCCGGCCTCCCTGAGCTACCGGTCGAGGGCGTCGGACATCATGGACCAGGCGAAGCGCCTGCTCTCGGCCGTCGACGATCTCGACACGGCGGCCCGAATCGAGACCCAGCGCCTCCAGCTCGCCGAAAGCTCGGTCGACGCCGTCGCTCTGCTCTGCCGGCTGCACGACGCCTACGAGCGGGTCGCACGCCAGCGTGGGAGCCGGATCCTGATCGAGATCGAGCGCGACCTGCCCGACGCCAAGGTCGAGCTGGACGCCGCCGAGCGGATGTTCGCCCGGATGCTCGCCGCCACCATCGGCCTCGCCCGCGAGGGCGAGACGATCACCGCGACCATGGCGATGGGCGAGGACGGCGCGCGCAAGATGCTCTGCCTGTCGATCGACCGCCCCCAGGCGATCGAGGGGCTGGACGAAAATGCCTTGCTCGATCCGGGCTACAGCCCCGACGGCGACTGGCCGGGCGCTCCGGCCCTCGGCCTCGGCTTCGCGCTCAGGCTGGTTCGCAACCTCGCCGAGGCGGTCGGCGGAGCGCTCCAGATCGGGCGCGAGCGCTTCTTCCTCTATCTGCCGCCGCTCGAGCCCGCGGAACGCTCGTCGGGCCGGAACGGTTAGGGGGAGGTGGCGGAACCGGCCTCTCTCGATCGACCTCCGGCCCGGGACAGCTATATCGCGCTGCCCGAGAGCTTCGGCCGCCGCTTCACCGTCTTTTGCGACACCGAGGAGGAATTCGACTGGGGGAAGCCGCGAAGCCGCGACAACCGCTCCACCAGCCATATGGCGGCGATGCCGGACCTTCAGGAGCGCTTCCGCCGGCGCGGCGTCAAATGCGTCCATCTCGTCGACCATCCGATCGCGACCGACCCAGCTTCGATCGCCATGCTTCGCCAATGGCTCGAGCGGGACGAAATCTCGGTGGGCACCCAGCTTCACCCCTGGGTAAATCCGCCTCACGATGAGGAAGTAAACACCTTCAACAGCTTCGTCGGCAATCTTCCGATCGGACTGGAGCGGGCGAAGATCGAAAATCTGACCGCGACGATCGAATCCGCTTTCGGCCGCCGCCCCCTCGTCTACCGCGCCGGCCGCTACGGAGTGGGGCCCAACACCGCCGGATTGCTCCGCGACTGCGGCTACGAGGCCGACGTCTCGGTTCGCGCCCTGCACGATTATAGCGACGAAGGCGGCCCCGATTTCTCGCGGGTCAGGCCCTTTCCCTTCCGCGTCGGCGACGGCGGCCTTGTCGAGCTTCCGCTCAGCGCCGCTTATGTCGGCGGCTTGAGGCGGTGGGGGAGGGGCGCCTATCGGGCGGCCGGCCGGCTGCCGCGGGGCCGCGGCATCCTCTTCCGCACCGGCCTTCTCAACCGGGTGCCGCTGACTCCGGAAGGGGTGCCGCTCGCCGAAGCACTTGCGGCCGCGCGGGCCCTGCTCGACGACGGCCTGCGCTGGTTCAGCCTGTCCTTCCACTCCCCCTCGGTCGAGCCCGGCCACACGCCCTTCGTCCGCACCGCCGAGGATTTGCGTAATTTCCACGCCTGGTGGGACGGCATCTTCGACTTCTTCGAGCGCGAAGGAATCGCCCCCGCCTCGATCGAGGAGACCATCGCCGCCGCCCGGGCCGGCTAAGGGCGCCTTGCCATCGCCGCGGCCGCTGCCTATCCGGCTCAGGCTGGAGTTACGGGCCTGTAGCTCAATGGTAGAGCCGGCCGCTCATAACGGCTAGGTTGGGGGTTCGAATCCTCCCGGGCCCACCAGCCTTCGCTCCCTGCGGAGCTTCGGCTGGCAAGCCAGCCCAGGGGAGTGTAGGTGACGGCCTTGGCGGGCTTGCCCGCCGTAGCCCGAAGGGCGAAGGCGGGGAGTGGCGCAGCCTGGTAGCGCATCTGCTTTGGGAGCAGAGGGTCGCAGGTTCGAATCCTGTCTCCCCGACCATCACCGGCGAGCCCGGACAAGGATCCGATCCGAATGAATCCGGGCTTGCAATGTAGGAATTGCTGAGTTCTCTTTATGTTCCTCGCGATGGGCGAGCCGAACTCAGGAGAGCTGACATGGCTTTCGTTACCGATACCGATCTCGCCTCGACCGCGCCCGGCAAGGGCGCCGCCATGGTCGGCTACGCCGCCGGAGCGGCCGGCGCCGTCGCCCGGACCGCACTCGACAAGCTGCGCGAGCAATGGGTGAGCGTTCGCGATTACGGCGCGGCCGGCGACCGCACGACCGACGATACCGCCGCGATCAACGCCGCCGTCGATGCCCTCGCCCCCGGCAGGACCCTCTACTTCCCGGCCGGCGATTATCTGGTCACCGTTTCGGACGGCGAGAAGGCGATCACCGCCATTCCGGCCGGCTGCAACGTCTTCATGGAGCGCGGCGCCTGGCTGATCGCCGAGCCGGACGAAGAGACGGTGCTGACCTTCTTCACCCTGCTCGGCGACAATATCGTCCAGATCAACGTTGACGGCGGCGCCTATCCGGCAACGGGCGGGATGCAGGGGACGTGGCTGGGCAGCGTCCAGGGCATCAGATGCTATGCCAATTCGGGCCACGGGCTCGGCGCCGGCAACGTCACGATCATCAACAGCGAGATCAGGAACGTCAGGGTTCCAGTCCG
>JBEVDE010000223.1:0-4198 GCA_040514175.1 Allosphingosinicella sp.
CGACCCCGATCTGTCTTACGACGACGGCATGGCGCGCGCCGGCGCCTTGATGGGCACCGTCCTGTCGGACGCGGCGATGCAGGCCTCGAAGCATTTCAGGGTGGCCCCGATGCAGGTCCAGATCATCCACTGCCCGGGCAAGACCAAGCCTCAGCCGGAGGCGTGCAAGGAACCGCCCGCGCCCGCGGTGGCGCCGATCGAAGTCCCCTATCAGGCGAGCGCTTTCTACACCTACCAGCGCTGCGTCAGGGACAGGTTCGACGTCGCCATGCGCGGCGTCCGCAATCTCGAGGAGGCCCGGCGGGCGCATTTCGACTCCGTCGCCTCCTGCCGCGACGTCCGTGCCATCCAGCTCGCCCGCGCTTTGGAGCAGGTGACCGATCGCAGGATCTACGGCAGTCGGGCCAAGGCCCAGGCGATGGCCCGGCTCGCCTTCGACCGGTTCGACCGGGAGTTCAACATGGAGTGGGACTCGCCGTCCCCTCCGTCCGAGACCACCAACCGGGAACGCGGCAACTGATGCTCGAAATCGAAAACCTCCACGCCACGGTCGCCGACAAGCCGATCCTCAAAGGCCTCACCCTCGCCGTGAATGCCGGCGAGGTGCACGCCATCATGGGCCCCAACGGCGCCGGCAAGTCGACGCTCGCTTATGTGCTCGGCGGCCGCCCCGGCTACGAGGTAACCGAAGGCTCCGCGAGCTTCGACGGCCGCGACCTGCTCGACATGTCGCCGGACGAGCGCGCCGCCGCCGGGCTGTTCCTCGGCTTTCAATATCCGGTCGAGATTCCGGGCGTCTCCAACGTCCAGTTCCTGCGCACCGCCCTGAACGCCCAGCGCCGGGCGCGCGGCGAGGCGGAGATTTCGGCGGGCGACTTCCTGCGCCTGACCCGCGAGCAGGGCGACGCGCTCGGCGTGTCGATGGACATGATGAAGCGCAACGTGAACGTCGGCTTCTCGGGCGGCGAGAAGAAGCGCAACGAGATGGTCCAGATGGGCATCATCGACCCGCGCCTCGCGGTGCTCGACGAGACCGACAGCGGCCTCGACATCGACGCCCTTCGGGTGGTCGCCGACGGCATCAACCGGATCATGCGCGCCCCCGACAAGGCGGTGCTCCTGATCACCCATTACCAGCGCTTGCTCGACCTCGTCGTGCCCGATTTCGTCCATGTGCTCGCCGAGGGGCGGATCGTGCGCTCGGGCGGCCCCGAGCTCGCCCACCAGCTCGAGCGCGAAGGCTATGCGGAGGTGGCGGCATGACCGGCCCCCGCGCCGAAGGCGCCCTTATCCTCCTCCGCGGGCCGATCGCTTGACCCACGCTCTGACCCTCCCCTCGAACAAGGACGAGGCCTGGCGCTGGAGCGACCTCTCGGCCTTGCCGGACCTGATTGGCCGGGCGCAGGCGGGGACCGTCCCGGAAGCGCTGCCTTGGCTCGCCGGCGAGGGACCTCGGCTGCTGGTTGTCGACGGCCGCGTCGATGTCGAGCGCAGCGAACTCGGGCCCGTCGTCGCCGGACGAGTAAGGGACGGCCCGACCGACCATCCGCTCGCGAGACTGGCCGGACAGGAGGGCTGGACGCTTCATCTGGGCCGCGACCAGGCTGCGCCGGGACTCGTCCAGATCGTCCATGTCTCGACCGGCGCCGCCGATCATCTGGCGGCCGAGATCAGGCTCGATACGGACGCCCAGGCCTCGATCGTCGAGACCTTCGTCGGCGAAGGCTGGGCCAATCGCCTCACCCGCATTGCGCTCGCCGCCCATGCCCGGCTGATGCTCGCCCGCCGGATCCTCACTGGGAGCGGCTTCGTCAGCCTGACCGACCGGGCCGGGCTGGGCGAAGGCGCCAGCCTCGTCGTCACCACCCTGGCGGCGGGCGGCGCCGACACGAGGCTCGACGGAGAGATAGAGCTGGCCGGCGAAGGTGCCTTCGCCGAGGCCGGCGGCGCCCTGCTCGCCCGCGGTCGGCAACGCCATGACGCCAATCTCGTCGTCCGGCATGCCGCGCCCGGCGGCGCCAGCCGCCAGGTCTGGCGCTCGGTCGCCGACGGCCGGGCGGTCTGTTCGGTCGCCGCCCGGGTCGAGGTCGCCCGCGACGCCCAGAAGACCGACGGCGAGCAGTCGCTGAAAGGCCTTTTGCTCTCGCGCAGCGCCACGATCAACGCCAAGCCCGAGCTCGAGATCTTCGCCGACGACGTCAAATGCGCCCACGGCGCCACCGTCGGCGAGCTCGACCGCGACGCGCTCTTCTACATGGCCAGCCGCGGCGTCCCCGAAGCGCTGGCCAAGGCCTTGCTCACCCGCGCCTTCGTCGCCGACGCGATCGACCGGATCGGCGAGGACGCGGTGCGCGAGGCGTTCCACGCGGACGTCGAGGCGTGGTTTGGAGGCCGGGAATGATCTCCGCGCCTTCTCTCACACCGGAAGGCGAAGTGATGGACATCGCCGTTTCCGCCCGTCCCCTCGACCGTGTCGCCGACTTCCCGGCGATACCCGAGGGCTGGTCCTATCTCGACACCGCGGCGACCGCGCAGAAGCCGAAGGCGGTGATCGACGCCATCGCCCGCGGCTATGCCGAAACCTATGCGACCGTCCACCGCGGCGTCTACCAGCGCTCCTCGGAGATGACGCTCGCCTTCGAGGCGGCGCGGCGGCGGGTGGCCGGCTTCATCGGCGCGCCTTCGCCCGACGAAATCGTGTTCGTGCGCGGCGCCACCGAGGGGATCAACCTCGTCGCCCAGAGCTGGGGCGGGGCGAATCTGAAGGCCGGCGACCGGATCATGCTGTCGGTGCTCGAGCATCATTCGAATATCGTCCCCTGGCAGCTGATCGCCGAGCGCACCGGCGCCCTTATCGACGTCGCGCCGCTCACCGGCGACGGGCGGATCGACCTCGACGCGATGGCGGGGATGCTGACCGGGCGGCACAAGATCGTCGCCTTGGCCCATGTCTCCAACGTGCTCGGCTCCGTCCTCGACGCGAAGCGGGCCGCGGCGCTGGCGCACGGCGTCGGCGCCCTTCTCCTGCTCGACGGCTGCCAGGCGGTGCCGCGGATGAAGGTCGACGTCGCCGCGATCGGCTGCGATTTCTACGTCTTCTCCGGCCACAAGCTCTACGGACCGACCGGGATCGGCGTGCTCTGGGGCCGCGCCGCGCTGCTCGAAGCGATGCCGCCCTGGCAGGGCGGCGGAGCGATGATCGACAAGGTCAGCTTCGAGCGCACCACCTACGCCCGGCCGCCCGCCCGCTTCGAGGCGGGAACCCCCCATGTCGTCGGCGTGCTCGGGCTCGAAGCGGCGGTCGGCTATGTCGAATCGATCGGCCTTCAGGCAATCGCCGCCCACGAGGCCGCTTTGGTGCGCGAGACCCGGGAGGCGCTGGGGTCGCTGAACAGCGTCCGACTGTTCGGTCCGGACGATGCCGCCGGAATCGTCAGCTTCGCGATCGAAGGGGTGCATCCGCACGACATCGGCACCATATTGGACGAGAGCCGGGTGGCGATAAGGGCGGGCCATCATTGCGCCCAGCCGCTGATGGCCCATCTCGGAGTCGACGCCACCGCTCGGGCGAGCTTCGGCGTCTACAACGGCCCGGGCGACATCGCCGCACTGGTGCGCGGGCTGGAACGGGTGAGAAGGATTTTCGGGTGAACGAGGAGCGCAGGATCGAGGTCGAGGAGGTGGACGGCGTGCCGTCGCCGCCCAAGGCGCGGGTCGGCGACTCCTTCGAGCGCAAGCGCGACTATCTCGAGGGCTTTCTCGCCCAGCAGAAGCCGGCCGAGCCGGCCGGCGACCTCTACGAAGCCGTGATCGAGGCCCTGAAGGACATTTACGACCCTGAGATACCGGTCAACATCTACGATCTCGGCCTCATCTACGACGTCGAGATCACCCCCGAGAATCATGCGCTCGTCAAGATGACCCTGACCACGCCCCATTGCCCGGTGGCCGAATCCATGCCCGGGGAGGTCGAGCTTCGGGTCGGGTCGGTGCCCGGAGTCGGCCATGCCGAGGTCGAGCTGGTCTGGGATCCGCCCTGGGACCCGCAGAAGATGAGCGACGAAGCCAAGCTCGAACTGGGAATGCTATGAGCGAAACCGCAACCGCCCCCCGCCGCGCCCGCCGCGCCGCGCTGACCCTCACCCCCGCCGCCGAGGCCCGGGTGGCCGCGCTGATGGCGCGCGCGCCCGAAGGCACG
>JBEVDE010000254.1:0-4870 GCA_040514175.1 Allosphingosinicella sp.
CCGTCGGCGGCGATCTCGCGCTGGCCGGCCTGGCTCTGGCCGAACTGGACGGGCTCAAGGGCAGGGGCCGGCGTCATCGCATCGCCGTCGACGGCGGCGAGGCCTTGCTGATCGACGAAAGCTACAACGCCAATCCCGCCTCGATGGCGGCGACCCTGAAGACGTTCGCAAGCCTCGCCGTTTCCGGCCGCCGCCTCGCCGTGCTCGGCGGGATGAAGGAGCTCGGCGAGAGCTCCGACGGCTTCCACGCCGGCCTCGCCGGGCCGATCGAGGCGGCCGGAGTGGACCTCGCGATCCTCGTCGGCGAGGAGATGGAAGCGCTGGCGAAAGCCCTTGGCGCAAAGGTTAAAATGGCGCATGTGCCGGACACGGCGGCGGCGATCGAGCTTGCGAGGGCCGAGGCCCGGCCGGGCGACGCGATACTCGTCAAGGGATCCAACTCGATCGGTTTAGCCGCCCTCGTCGAGGCGCTCGCGGGCGGGAACAGCTGATGATTTTGTGGATTGCCGAACAGCTTGGCTTCCCGGGGTTTCTCAACCTCTTCCGCTACATCACCTTCCGGGCGGGCGCGGCGACGGCGACGGCCCTGTTCATCGGTCTGATCATCGGGCCCAAATTCATCGGCTGGCTTCGGGTCCGCCAGGGCCATGGCCAGCCGATCCGGCTGGACGGACCGGAATCGCACCTCGCCAAGCGCGGCACGCCGACCATGGGCGGGCTGATGATCCTCACCTCGCTGACCGTGTCGATGCTTTTGTGGATGGACTTCCGCAACACCTTCCTGTGGGCCTGCCTGTTCATCACCGTCGGCTTCGGCCTGATCGGCTTCCTCGACGATTACGACAAGGTCACCAAGCGCCACCATGCCGGCATTTCCGGCCGAATCCGGCTGCTCGCCGAGTTCGTGGTGGCGGGGATCGGCTGCACGATCATCACCTGGGGGGCGGGGACCGAGCTCTACATTCCCTTCTACAACGGGCCGGTCGTCGATCTCGGCTTCTTCTATCCCTTCTTCGGGGCTTTCGTCGTCGTCGCCTTCGGCAATGCGGTGAACCTCACCGACGGGCTGGACGGGCTCGCCACCATGCCGGTGATCATCGCCAGCCTCGCCTTCCTCGTCATCTCCTACGTCGCCGGCAACGCCGTCTTCTCGGCCTATCTGGGCATCCCCTTCGTCCCGGCCGCGGGCAATCTGCCGATATTGTGCTCGGCGATCGTCGGCGCGGGCCTCGCCTTCCTCTGGTTCAACGCGCCGCCGGCGGCGGTTTTCATGGGCGACACCGGCAGCCTCGCGCTGGGCGGGGCGCTGGGCGCGATCGCGGTCGCCACCCAGCATGAGATCGTGCTCGGCATCATCGGCGGACTGTTTGTGGTCGAGGCGATGAGCGTCATCATCCAGGTCTTCTTCTACAAGCGAACCGGCCGGCGGATCTTCAAGATGGCGCCGATCCACCACCATTTCGAGCAGATCGGCTGGTCCGAGGCGACCATCGTCATCCGCTTCTGGATCATCGCCTTCGTGCTCGCCCTCGCCGGCCTGTCGACGTTGAAGGTGAGATGATCGCGAGCCCCGCCTTTGCCGGCCGCAAATACGCCGTCTACGGCCTCGCCCGCTCGGGGCTGGCGACGGTCGAGGCGCTGCTCGCCAGCGGCGCCGAGGTGATGGCCTGGGACCAGAACGAGGCGGCGTGCGAGAAGATTCGTCAATTGGGCAATGTCCGCCTCGCCGATCCGCTCGTTACCGCCATTGAAGGTCTCGACGGCCTCGTTGTCTCCCCGGGCGTGCCGCTTAACCGTCATCCCATCGCTACCCGGGCCGCGGAGGCGGGAGTGCCGCTCATCGGCGACATCGAATTGTTCGCTCAGGCCCGGGCGACGCTGCCGCCGCACCAGGTGGTCGGCATTACGGGCACCAACGGCAAGTCGACGACCACGGCGCTTATCCACCATATCGTCCGCTCCGCCGGCCGGCCCGCGACCATGGCCGGCAACATAGGCTATCCGATTCTCGGCCAGGAGCCGCTTCCGGAAGGCGGTGTCTATGTGCTCGAACTCTCATCCTACCAGATCGACCTGACCCACAGCCTCGATTGCGACATTGCCGTCCTGCTCAACGTCAGCCCGGACCATCTCGACCGTTACGAGAGCTTCGAAGCCTATCGCGCCTCGAAGCTCAGGCTGTTCGAGATGCAGTCGCCCGATCACGTCGGAGTGATCGGCGGCGGCGACCCGGAATTGAACGCAATCTGCCTGGACATGACGGGCGGCCCGGGACAATGGACCTGGAGCGACCGTGTGAGCGACGACCTCGATCAATCGCGCTGGCCCGCCCTGCAGGGTCCTCACAACGCTCAGAACATCATCGCGGCCCTCGCGGTCAGCGCCGAGCTCGGCATCCGGTACGAGGTCCAGATGGCGGCTCTGGAAACCTATCCCGGCCTTCCGCACCGGATGGAGCGGGTGGCCGAGAAGAACGGCGTGCTCTTCGTCAACGACAGCAAGGCGACCAACCCGACCTCGGCCGCGCCGGCGCTCGCCGCCTATCCGGCGGTGCACTGGATATTGGGCGGGCTTCCCAAGTCCGACGATCTCGAGGCCTGCGAGCCGTTCCTCGATCATGTCCGCGCCGCCTATACGATCGGCGAGGCGGGACCGATGTTCGCCCGGCTGCTCCGCTCGAAGGTGCCGGTCAGCGAGTGCGAGATGCTGTTCGAGGCGGTGAACGAGGCGGCCGGGGCGGCCCGGCCGGGCGAGGTCGTCCTGCTCTCGCCGGCCTGCGCCTCGTTCGATCAATTCCGGGATTACGAGGCTCGGGGCGAGGCGTTCCGGGCCGCGGTGGAGGCTTTGTAATGGGCGTGATGGCGGATCTCAGGAGCAAGAGCGCGAACCGGCTTGGCCGGTCGGACCGGAGCGCGGCCGGGCGCTGGTTCTGGGAGATCGACCGGGTCCTGCTCTTCTTCGTCGCGGTGCTGATCGCGATCGGGCTGATCGCCGTCGCCGCCGCCTCGCCCGCCGCCGGCCAGCGCCTGTCGGGCGGCGGGGTGAGCTATGCGCCGCTCCATTATTTCTACCGCCAGCTGATGTGGATCGTCCTCGCATTGCCGGTGATGATCGCCGTCTCGATGCTGCCCAGGACCAAGGCGAAGCGCTGGTGCCTGATCGGCACCCTCGTCTTCACCGGCCTGCTCTTCCTCGTGCCCGTAATCGGGGTCGAGGTGAACGGCGCCCGGCGCTGGCTCGGAGTCGGCTTCACCCAGTTCCAGCCGTCCGAATTCCTGAAGCCGCTCTACATCGTCAGCATCGCCTGGATGCTTTCATTGAAGGAGCAGGACGCAAGCCTGCCGGTGGTGCCCCTGTCCGGGATCTGCACCGGCCTCATCGCCCTCCTCCTCATGCAGCAGCCCAATTTCGGCGAGACGATCATCTTCGCCGCGGCCTGGGTGATGCTGCTGACGCTCTCGGGGGTTTCCCTGAGGACCCTGGGCCTGCTCGCTCTGGCCGGGATCGTCGGGATCGTCCTCGCTTATTTCTTCTATCCGGTCGCGACGACCCGGATCGACGCCTTCCTCGGCGCCGGAAGCGGCGTGCACGACACCTACCAGACCGAATCGGCGCTTCGCACCCTTACCGCCGGCGGCCTGTTCGGCGCCGGGCCCGGCGCCGGCTCGCGCAAGTTCCACCTGCCCGAGCCGCATACCCACTATATCTTCTCGGTGATCGGCGAGGAGTTCGGGATCATCGCCTGCCTCGCCATCGCGGCCATCTACCTCGTCATCGTCGCCCGGGTGCTGATCCGGCTGCTCCACGAGGAGGACAAGTTCGTCGTCCTCGCCGCCGCCGGCCTCGTGTGCCAGTTCGGACTCCAGGCGCTGATCAACATGGCGGTCAACGTCCAGATCGCGCCGTCCAAGGGGATGACCCTGCCGTTCATCTCTTATGGCGGCTCGTCGATGGTGGCGCTGTCGATCGGAATGGGGCTGCTGCTCGCCTTCACGAGGCGCAATCCGTATCTGCACAGGTCGCCTTACGTCGTGAAATGGAGCGGGCGATGAGGAGTTTGTCACCTGAAATCCTCCCCCGGATTTCCGGGGGAGGGGGACCGCGCGAAGCGCGGTGGAGGGGCCCTTCGGACTCGGCAAGGCCCCTCCACCATCCTTCGGATGGTCCCCCTCCCCTGCAAAGGCAGGGGAGGATTTCATGCTGAGCCGTCACTACGTCCTCGCCGCCGGCGGCACCGGCGGGCACATGATCCCCGCCCACGCGCTCGCCGAGGAGCTGATGCGCCGCGGCCATCGCGTCGCCCTGGTCACCGACGATCGCGGCGCCCGCATCCCGGGCCTATTCGAAGGCGTGCCGGTCCATATCCTTCCCGCCGGCCGCCTGGGCGGCGGGCCGGTTGGCTGGATCCGGGCGATCGGCAAGATTTTCACCGGCCGGGCGATGGCGTCGCGGCTCTACGAGACGTTCGAGCCGTCGGCGGTGATCGGCTTCGGCGGCTATCCCGCGCTTCCGGCGCTGATGGCGGCGCAGCGCGACCGCATCCCGACCCTGATCCACGAGCAGAATGCGGTGCTCGGCCGGGTCAACCGGCTCGTCGCCGGCCGAGTCGATGCGATCGCGACCTCCTATCCCGAGGTCGAGCGGCTGCCGGCATCGGCCAAGGACAAGGTCGACTTTGTCGGCAATCCGGTGCGCGACGAGATTATCGCGCTCAGAGACCAGCCGTTCCCGCCATTGAGCGAGGACGGCATCTTCCGCCTGCTCGTCACCGGCGGCAGCCAGGGCGCCTCGATCCTGTCGGAGGTCGTGCCGGAATCGCTCGGCCTCTTGCCGATCGCGCTCAAGCGCCGCCTCCAGGTCGTCCAGCAAT
>JBEVDE010000282.1:0-3584 GCA_040514175.1 Allosphingosinicella sp.
TTCATCATCGGCATCTGGGGCAAGAATTTCGAGCAGATCCAGTTCGTGCCGATGCTGATCGTCACCCCTCTGACCTTCCTCGGCGGCGCCTTCTACTCGGTCGACATGCTGCCCGAGCCGTGGCGCACGGCGACGCTCTTCAACCCGGTCGTCTATCTGATCAGCGGCTTTCGCTGGAGCTTCTACGGGGTCGGCGACGTGCCGGTCGGGATCAGCCTCGCGGCGACACTGGGCTTCCTGCTGCTGTGCCTCGGGGTGGTCGCCTGGATCTTCCGGACGGGGTATCGGCTGAAGAGCTGACGGAAATTCCTCCCCAGCATTTGCTGGGGAGGGGGACCGCGCGCAGCGCGGTGGAGGGGTTCTCAGGGCGCTTTAAAGAACCCCTCCACCCTGCTTCGCATGGTCCCCCTCCCCGCGAAATCGCGGGGAGGATGTGATGCCTCCTAATTCACCCGGAAGCGGGCCAGCTCCACCTTCGGCTGGCGCCATTTCGGATCGAGCCGGCTCGCCTCCCGATAATCGTGATAGGCGGCGCTGACCTCGCCGGTCAGCTCGTGGGCGACGCCCCGGCCGTAATAAGCGAGCTCGGGCCGCCGGGTCTTCTTGGCGAGCGCGGAGTCGAACAGCGGCTTGGCCTGCTCTCCCGCGTCCGAAAGATGGAGAAGGGCGAATCCCTTGTTGAGATAGGCCTCGGGCTCGTCCGGATTGCGGCTGAGCGCGGCGTCGTAATCGGCAATGGCCTCGTCGAGATTGCCGAGCCGGGCCTTGAGGATGCCGCGATTGACGAACGTCGCCACCAGCTCGTCGTCGGTCAAGGCTTCCCGCTGAAGCGCGTCGTCGCAGAAACGGAGCACGTCCGAGGTGGGAGCGCCCCGCGTCAGCGCGGCGAGATAGCAGCTTCGGGCGGCCGAATTGCCGACCACGCTGACGGCGCCGACGGCGGGTGTCGCGACCAGAAGGGCCGCGGCGGCGAAGAGGAAATGACTGCGCATGGCGAGTTCTCCCGTTCAGACCGCAGGACCATAACAGAATTGTTCCGGACCCGCCATCGGCCCCCGCCGTCTTCGTCGCGTCGGGCGGCGGCTTGGTCGATCAGGCGCCCTGGAGCTGGTGACGCTTCATCGCGTGGCGGAGCTGGTCGTAGCTCAGGCTCAGGGCGGTGGCGGCGGCGCGCTGGTTCCAGCGGCATTTCTCGAGCGCGGCGGCGAGGATCGCCTTCTCATATTCGGCGATGGCGAGACGAAAGTCGGCGCAGCTTTCCGGATCCCAGGCGCTGACCGGCGAAGTGCCGGGCCCGGCCGCCGCCGCCGGAAGGATTTCGACCGCCGCATCCCGGTTGATCGGCTGCGGCCGCCAGGGGGATTCGAACGGGTCGAACTGGATCCGGTCGATCGGCCGCTCATGATCCTCCCAGCGGTAGACGGCGCGCTCGACGACGTTGCGCAATTCGCGGACGTTGCCCGGCCAGGTGTAGTTGAGGAGCTTGTCCATCGCGCCGTTGCTGAAGCCGGGCCAGCTCGGCCATTCGAGCTCGAGCGCCATCCGGCGGGCGAAATGGTCGGTGAGGACGGGGATGTCGCTGCTTCGGTGGCGGAGCGGCGGCAAAGTGACGACCTCGAACGACAGGCGGTCGAGCAGATCGGCGCGGAACCGGTTGCGCTCGGCGAGCCGGGGCAGATCCTCGTTGGTCGCGGCGACGATGCGGACATCGACGGTGACCGGTCGCGACGCGCCGATCCGGGTCACCTCGCCATATTCGACGACCCTCAGCAGCCGTTCCTGGGCGGCCTGGGAAAGGGTCGCGAGCTCGTCGAGGAACAGGGTGCCGCCGTCCGCTTCCTCGAAGCGGCCGGCGCGGGCCTTGGTGGCGCCGGTGAAGGCGCCGGCCTCATGGCCGAACAATTCGGCCTCGATCAGGGTTTCGGGAAGCGCCGCGCAGTTCATCGCGACCAGCGGACCGTCCCAGCGCCCCGAGAGATGGTGGAGCCGCTCGGCGATCAGCTCCTTGCCGGTGCCGCGCTCGCCGATGACGAGGACGGGCCGGTCGAGCGGCGCGGCGCGGCTCGCCCGCTCGACGGCGTCGAGGAAGGAGGAGGACTGGCCGACCAATTGCGTGTTGCGTTCCACCACCAAAGATTGGGACGGATTCCCATGCTTTGGCAAGAACAAAGCGGCGGACTAGGTGGTGAAATGTGGAGAAATCGCAGTTTTTCGCCACTTCTCGCGATTGGCACGTCCCTTGTATCGTCATCGGCACAGCGCCGCAGCGCGCAGAGATTTTCAGGGAGGAAGTAAGATGGTCGACATGGGCAAACTGGGACAGACGATCCTGGCCACGATTGGAGCGATGGTCCTGACCGCGACTGCGGTGGGCGCGGCGGTGGGGCCGGCCCGGGCGATCGAAACCGCTCCGATCAGCCTTGTCGCCGCTTCGGTTTCGGGCCAGGCTCAAGCCTGACCCGCGGGCGGCGGCGCGGGAGGTTGGCCCCCTTGCCTTCCAGCGCCGCCGCTTCAATCCCACGCGTAAGGAGTGAATGAATGGGTATTTTCTCCCGCACCCGCGACATCGTCGCCGCCAATTTCGCCGACCTTCTCGACAAGGCGGAAGACCCGGCGAAGATGATCCGGATGATCATCCTCGAGATGGAGGAGACCCTCGTCGAGGTCCGCGCCAGCGCCGCGCGCACGATCGCCGACCAGAAGGAGATGCGCCGCCAGATCGCGCGCCTCGACAAGCTCCAGGAAAGCTGGACCGAGAAAGCCGAGCTCGCGCTCAGCAAGGACCGCGAGGACCTCGCCAAGGCCGCCCTGGTCGAGAAGCAGAAAGCGGCCGACATGGGCGACAGCCTCAGGACCGAGATCGAAATGCTCGACGACGGCCTGCGCGCGGCCGAGGCCGACATCGCCAAGCTCCAGGGCAAATTGCGCGAGGCCCGCACCCGCCAGAACGCCATCCAGAGCCGGCTCGAAAGCGCCAACCAGCGCGCCCGGCTTCGCGAAATGTATGCCGGCCCCAAGGTCGACGAGGCCTTCTCGCGCTTCGACGTCCTGGAGCGCCGGGCCGACCATGCCGAGGGCCGCGCCGACGCTCTGGCGCTCGGCGCCCCGCCCAAGACCCTCGACGAGGAGATCGCCGAATTGCGCAATTCCGAAAAAGTGGATGCCGAGCTCGAAGCGCTCAAGGCCCGAATGAGCAAGAAGGAGGGCTGAGGCGATGGAAGACGTCATCATTCCGATCATCGTCGTGCCGATCCTGTTCATCGGCCTCCCCTGGCTCGTCTTCCATTACATCACGCGCTGGAAGACGGCGGCGACGCTGACCACCGACGACGAGCGGCTGATGGAGGAGCTTTACGACCTCGCCCGCCGGCTCGACGACCGCATGTGCTCGATCGAGCGGATCATGACCGCCGAGAATCCGAACTGGAGGCAGATCGCCTGCGATCCCGCCTCGACCGGAATCGAGGACCTCGGCCGCACGCCCGAGGCGGTGAGGAGGATCGGCCAATGACCGCCAAGCACACCAAATTCTATCTCGATAAAGAGAATAAGAAGTGGAAGGGCGTCTGCGCCGGGATCGCCGA
>JBEVDE010000346.1:0-3676 GCA_040514175.1 Allosphingosinicella sp.
GGAGAGGAGGGGCCCGCCGCGAAGCGGTGGGAGGTGAGGGTCTGTACCGCTGAGTCAGCAAGACCCTCACCTCCCAAGCCTTCGGCTTGGGCCCCTCCTCTCCCGTAAAAAACGGGAGAGGGGACCAGAGCTCCCCCGACCGATTGCCTTCGGGAAAGTGATGGCGCATCCTCCTATCGGATATCCGAGGGGAGGATTTTATGCGCCGATTCATTCTCGCCTTTCTGTGCTGCGCGCTTCCGGCCGGCCCGGCTCTGGCCCGGGGGCAGACCGGGCACAGGGTCACCGGGGCGGTCGCCGAACATTATCTGAGCGGTCTCGCCCGAGCCCATGTTCGGCTCCTGCTCGGCACCGAGAGCCTTGCCCAGGCGGCGACCTGGCCCGACGACATGCGCTCCGATCCGGCCCAATTCTGGCAGAAGACGGCGAGCCCGTTCCACTACGTCACCGTTCCGGCGGGAAGCACCCACGCCGCGACCGGCGCCCCGCCCGAGGGCGACGCCGTCACCGCGCTCGCCCGCTTCGCCGCGGTGCTCCGCGATCCCGCCGCGAGCCTCGAGGACAAGCGCACCGCGCTTCGCTTCTCGATCCACATCGTCGGCGATCTCCACCAGCCGCTCCACGCCGGCCGGCCGGGCGACCGCGGCGGCAACGACGTCAAGGTCAGCTGGTTCGGCGACCAGACCAATTTGCACAGCGTCTGGGATTCGGGGATGATCGATTCGCGCCAGCTCTCCCACAGCGAGCTCGCCGGCTGGCTGGTCGGGGCGATCACGCCCGAGCAGGTGGTGGCCTGGTCGAACCCCGATCCGGAGGTCTGGATCGCCGAGAGCGTCGCCCTGCGCGAGACCATCTATCCGGCCGGGCCGGCTCCGAAGCTTTCCTATTTCTACGCCTACCGGCACGGCGCCGAGCTCGACGGCCGGCTCAGCCGAGCCGGGGTGAGGATCGCGGCCTATCTCAACCGCGTGCTCGGATAAAAGGATGGACGGCCGCTCTGTATTATAGTAATAATACACCTCCCCGTTGGAGGAATGAAGCGATGCTCGACAATCCTGTGGCGAAAAGGACGGCGGTGGCAGCCGCCGTCGGCGCGGTGATCGCGATTCCGGTGCCGTTCGTCGGGCCGTTCGTCGGCGCCCTGGTCGGAGCCGGCATCGGCTTTTTCACGGCGAAGCGGTAGCGCCGGGCCGGTCAGCGCCGGTCCGGCCGGCGCGCGTAGCGTTCGGCGAAGTCGCGGTCCGACATGACGAGGTAGCGGATCATGTCGATGAACGCCCAGGGGACGGTGACGAGTAGCCCGACGATCGTGCAGCTCAGGATGACCATGGCGATGCCCGAGCCGGTCCGGCCCAGATAGAAACGGTGGATCCCCAGCGGGCCGATGAGAAAGGCGATCAGGGCCGCGATATATTTGTTGCGGTCGCCGAGGTCGGGCTCGGACGGCCTCGGAGCCGCGACCGGCGGCGGCGACGTCCCCGGCACCGGGAAGATGCTGAGCGCCCGGCTCTCATGAATCTCGAAATCGACCTGCATCCCGACCGCCGGCTCGCCGCGCGCGGCCCAGTCCAGCGGCTTGAAGCTGTAGCGGCGACCGTCCTCGCCGGTGACGATGCCGTCGCCCGTGCGGGTGTCGACTCCCAATACCTGTCCGCGCATGTGCCCTTGGCCCTGTGAAGCCGCCATCTTGCCGAGCGCGGCGGCTTTTTCAACCTGTCGCGGGCGTTACCGGGCGGAGGCCTCGTTGGCGGTGGCGCCGTTCGAGCGGTTGCGGGTGACGTCCACGTCCACGTCGATGTCGCCCACTTCCTTCTCGATCGCCCGTCCGGTGTCGGCCGCGACGTTGCCGACGCTCTCGCCGACCTCTTCGGCGGCGCGGGCCGTGGCGGCGGCGGCGTCCTCAATCTTTTGCTCGTTATAGCCGATCCGGACCTGGTCGTTGGCCGAATCGCTGTCCACGTCGCATCCGGCCAGCGCCAGCAGCGGCAAAGCGAAAATCAAACGCATCTCTGTCTCCTTCGTCCGGTTCAACGTGCGCCGCCCGTTCCGGCTCCCCGCCCGTCCATTACCCGCCCGGCGCCTTGGATCGGGAACGTCGCGACCTTATTCGGGGTCCTCCGGGCGCCGCAGCAGGCGGGCGAGCCCGTAGCCGCCGACCAGCTCGAGCGCGATCCAGGCCGCGGCGGCGAGCGCGACGATGGCGAAGCCGATCAGCTCGCCCGACGGATCGTGGGGCGTGCCGAGCTTGCCCAGGATCGTCTCGATGAAGCCGGGGCCATCCCTCATCCGGCGGCCTTAGCATGGATCGGCGCGGGCGGGGGAGGGGCCTCTCGTCGCGGCCGTGCATCCAATCCCCGCGCGCCTCGTTACACAGACGAAGCTTCACCCCACAGCAGGAGACGAACGCCATGGCCGACCTCAGCCAGATCCAGCCCCATATGGAGATCATCGGCGCCGACGGAATCCACCTCGGCACCGTCGACAAGGTCGAGGGCGACCGGATCAAGATGACCAAGGCCGACAGCGGCTCGCACAAGCACCATCACCATTATATTTCCGGCGGCCTCGTCGCCGCGGTCGAGGGCGATTCGGTGCGCCTCTCCGCCAATGCCGACAATGCGGCGCTGCTCGAGGAGGAATATGACGGCAACGCGCTCGGCGAGCAGAGCCTGTTCAGCTGGCGCAACATCGGCCTCGGCGCGGCGGCGGCGGGGGTCGCTGCGGCGGCCGGAGCGATCTTCTACCAGCGCCGGCGGGGCGAGGAGGACTAGGCCTCGACAGCCGCCGCGTATAACTTCTCCCCTCGTTGCGAATCAGGAGGATGCCGTGACCGAGTCCGTACAGCGCCTCGAATGGGCGAAGCCTGAGATGCGGAAGATCGTAGCCGGGTCGGCCGAGGACGATTCGGGTCCCAACCAGGATGCCATCACGAACCCGTCCTAAAGCACGATCGGTTCAGGGTGACACTTCTCATCATCCCGGCGAAGGCCGGGATCCCTGAACACGGACGGCCTGGCTGGAGCGAAAGAGGGTGTTCATGGATTCCGGCCTTCGCCGGAATGACGGGGACAAGCATGGCAACGCGTTCCGGGTGACGGCCGGGCGGCCGCGCCCTATTCCGAGTCGCCGATAGGCCGTGCATAAACGGCGCGAGGCGCCGAATATGGAGCGCCGGGCGGGGAGGGGCCATGCATCCTGTCGAGACGTTCGAGCTCGTGCTCGCCCTGCTGGCGGCGGCCGTCGCCCTGCACTGGGCGGCGTCGAGGATCGGCTTCCCGCCGTCGGCGGCGCTTCTGCTCGGCGGCGGGGCGCTCGCCTTCCTGCCCGGAATCCCCGAAATCTCGCTCGACCCCGAGCTTGCCCTGGTGCTGTTCCTTCCGCCCTTGCTCATGGACGGCGCTTATTACACCGCCTTCGGCCGCTTCCGCCGCCATCTGCCCGGAATATTGTCGCTCGCCGTCGGGACGGTCCTGTTCACGACCTTCGTCGTCGCTTTGGCGGTGCGCTGGCTGGTCCCGGGCCTGCCCTGGGCGGCCTGTTTCGCGCTCGGCGCGATCGTCTCGCCGCCGGATTCGGTGGCCGCCAAGGCCGTGCTGTCGAAGCTGCCGTTGCCGCCGCGCGTCATCATGCTGCTGGAGGGTGAGAGCCTCGTCAACGACGCCTCCGGCCTGGTGCT
>JBEVDE010000365.1:0-13067 GCA_040514175.1 Allosphingosinicella sp.
GCGGGGAGGGGGACCAGGCGAAGCCTGGTGGAGGGGTTCTTCCGACGCCGTAGAGCCCCTCCACCGCGCTTCGCGCGGTCCCCCTCCCCGGCAAAGGCCGGGGAGGAATTTTCACCCCCCGCAATTCTCCACCGTGACGTCGAACAGCGGCCTGCCCCGGCCGTCCTTGTAGGAGAGCACGAAACGGCCCCCATCGCGGACCGCGAGAGCGCTTTCGACGCTGGAGCAAATCTCCTGGCGATAGCTGCGCGTGAGGGCGGCGCGGCTGCCCGCGACGTCCAGCCTTTCGGCCTCCACCCGGTAATGCTGGGTGAGGGTCGTCCCGGAGGCGGAGGCGCCCTCCATGAGCGTGACGTCGTCCAGCCGGACCGGGCCCCGGGCGTTGATCTGGGCTGCAATGGCCTGCATCTGGCGGCGAAGGCGCATCTCGCCCACGGTCTCGCGGCGGCGCGAACCGCCGGGCCCGGCGGCGAAGACGGCGGGGCCGGGGGGGGCCCGGGCCTCGACCAGCTCCACGGGGCTCGGAAACCACATGCCGTCGGCGGGAGTCGCGAGCGCCCGCCAGACGAAGCGCTGGTCGACCCCGGCGGCGAGATATTCGCGGCGGGTCCTCTCGACGGCGTCGTCCAGCGCATAGGCGCTGACGCCCGGGAAGCTGGGCCGGTGGAAGCCGATCTTCGCCGCTTCCGGCGCCGTCCGGATGCGGCCGGCGAGCAGAAGGCTGGTGCAGGCCGACAGGCAATGGCCGGCGACCCGGCTGTCCAGCCCCCGGCGGCGCATCGACGCGGCCATCCGCTCCGCCTCGAGCATCCGGCCGCCGGGCGAGGTCAGGACCACCTCTTTCACCGCCGGGCTGCGGCCGAGAAGGCTTTCGAACCGCGCCGCGGCGCCGGCGGCGAGATTGCCTTCGACGCTCAGCTGCCGGCCGTCCTTCGAGACCGTCATCCGGGCGATCTCGCCGATCGAATCCCGGCCCCGCGCCAGGGTTCCAAGCTCCGCCGCGGTGAGGGCGAGGTCGCCCGAGCGGAACAGGGTGACGAGGAGGCTGAGCGCCACCGCCGTGCGGGCGGCGAGGCCCCAGCCGGGAGTGCCGCCGCGCCGCCTGTGCCAATAAGCCGAGCGCCAGATCCCGACCGAGCTCCATAGCCACAGGCCCGCCGAGAGGCCGAGATAGACCAGGGCGACGATCGCGATTCCCCGGAGCGAGCCGCCTTCGTCGGCGAGCCGGCCGGTCAGATATTCGACGGCGGCGAGGATCAAGGCGGAGAGGAGGGCGCCGTTCACCCAATAGGAGATTGGAAGCGAGAGATGCCCGGCCCAGTGCCGCTGGAGGTAGTTTCTGCCCCGGTTCTTCTCGTCCCAGGCGAGCACCTCCTCGTCATATTGGGCCTGATCGTAAATATCGGGATCGAAGACGAGCTCGTCGTCGCCTTCCTCATATTCGCGGCCGTAGAGGATCATCCGGATCGTTCCGACCGCGAACAGGCCGAGGATGAAGCTGATCGCGAAGCCGATATGGGGGATGACGATCGGGCCGCGGTCGAACGGGTTCGATCCGGCCTGCCAGCAGAGGAAGGCGCTCGCCCCGGCCATGATCAGTAGGAAGGCGAGCCCGCAGCCGAAGGCGATGCCGGCGATCCGGTCGTCGATCAGGCGCTTCAGGAACAAGGCGTCCATCGCCCAGACCAGGAAATAGCCGACCGGAACGGTAGCGGCGGCCGCCGCCGCCATGTGGACGAAGTCCGGCGCGTAGAGATAGTTCATCAAGTCCCCCCGCCGGAGAGCTTAGCAAATCAAGTGCCTGAGAAAAGGGGGTTTATCCTCCCCATCGCTATGCGATGGGGAGGGGGACCGCCCGTAGGGCGGTGGAGGGGTAGCCGGCAGAAGCCTGTGAATCACCCCTCCACCAGGCTTCGCCTGGAGGATCAAAAGGCCTTGATCGCCTCGACGATCCTGGGGAAGGCCCGGCCGCTGACGCCGAAGTCCATATGGCCGCAGTCGAGCTCCACCTGCCGGTCGCTCTCGCCCGCCCGGCCCCGGGCGCAGGCGGGCGCGATCACCCCGTCGCGCGCCGACCAGATGGCCAGGGTCGGCACCGGCGGCTTCTCGGCCAGGCGGGTCTCGATCGGGGGCGCGTCGACCTTGTGGCCGGCGACAAGCTCGTAGAGGCGCCAGGCGTTAGTCCAATGCGGATCCCCGGAAAAAGGCGTGCCCAGGGTCACCACCTTGTCGACCAGATCGGGCCTGAGCTTGGCGACCTCGCGCGCGATGATGCCGCCGAGGCTCCAGCCGACGAGGATCACCGGCCTTCCCCGTCCGTGCCGCTCGATCCGGGCCGCGACCCTCTCGAGTATGCCCTCGGTCGCGCCGCGATTGTAGCCGAGGCCCCAGCCCGTGACCCGATAGCCGGCGCCGGCGAGCGCGCGCTGCAAACCGAGAGTCGTACGGTCGGTGGCGAGAAAGCCGGGAAAGACCATCAGCGGCGGGCCCTCAGCCGGCCCGCGCTCGCCCAGACGGCCGAATCCGCGCCAGAAGCGCGAGCCGAGGGCGAGTCCTTCGCGGATCAGCCGTCTGAGCGGCGGGCGGCGCTCCTCAGAGATATTCGCCGCCCATCAGTCCGTGCAGCGCCCTGGGCAATTTCACCCGGCCGTCTTCCTGCTGGTGGTTCTCGAGCAAGGGCACGAGGATCCGGGGGCTGGCCAGCGCGGTGTTGTTGAGCGTGTGGACGAAGCGCACCTTGCGCTCCTCGTCCCGCCACCGGAGGTTGGCCCGCCGCGCCTGCCAGTCGTGCAGGGTCGAGCAGCTGTGGGTCTCGCGATATTTGCCGAGGCTGGGCACCCAGCTCTCGATGTCGTTCATCCGGTATTTGCCGAGGCCCATGTCGCCGGTCGAGGTCTCGACCACCTGGTAGGGGATTTCGAGGCCCTGGAGCAGCGTCTCGGCATTGGCGAGCAGCCGGGCGTGCCAGAGCGCCGATTCCGCCTCGTCGTCGGCGCAGATGACATATTGCTCGAGCTTGTAGAATTGGTGGACCCGGAGCAGCCCGCGAACGTCGCGGCCGGCGCTGCCCGCCTCGCGGCGGAAGCAGGGCGAATAGCCGGCGTAGAGGATGGGCAGCTGCGCAGAGTCGAGAATCTCGCCGGAATGGAGCGAGGTCAAAGCGATCTCGCCGGTGCCGGCGAGGTAGAGCCCGTCCTTGGGCATCTCATAGGCCTCGTCCTCGTGGCCGGGAAAATGGCCGGTGGCGACGAAGGCCTGCGGCCGGGCCAGCGCCGGCACGGTCATCAGGGTGAAGCCGTCGGCGGCGAGGGTCTGCTGGGCCCAGAACATCAGGGCCTGCTCGAGCAAGGCGAGGCGGCCTTTCAGGGCGTACATGCGCGAGCCGGCGACCTGGGTGATCCGCGACAGGTCGGCCCAGTCGTTCATCTCGACGAGGGCGACATGGTCGCGCGGCTCGAAATCGAAGCTCGGCGGCTCGCCCTCGGTCCGGACGACCGTGTTGAAGCTCTCGTCCGGCCCGACCGGAGCGCCCTCCCAGGGGATGCCCGGCAGGCGCAGCATCAGCGCCTCGAGCTCGTCGCCCAGAGGACCCAGCGCGGTCTCCGCCTCGGCCGCCTCGGCGCCGAACGCCTTCGCCTTGGCGCCGAGCGCCGGCCGCTCCGACGGGTCGGCGGTCTTGAAGCCGGCGCTGATCTCGTTGCGCTGCCGGCGAAGCTCGTCGATCCGCGACTTCAGGCCGCGGACCTCGCCGTCGAGCGCGAGCAGGCGGTCGAGATCGAGGGCGACATTCTTTGCGGCGATCGCCTTTTCGACGATCTCCCGGTTCTCGCGGACGAAGGTGAGGCTGAGCATCCGGCGCGCCTAGCGCCCATTGGGCGGGAAGCCAATCCTGACGAGCGCTTCGGGCGCCGGCCTGTTCGCCGGCGACGGGCCATGCTAGGGCGCCGCCCGCTTAGCCGATGAGGATCTCGCCCCCGTGAACAAGCCGCCCCTGAAGCCCGGCGCCGAACCGCCGGTCCGCTTCGTCGAGCGCGAGGACTGTCCGGTCTGCCATTCGGCCGACCTGCGCACGATCATGGCCTGCGACTTCGCCGACGATCCGATCGCGACGAACCTGCGCGACTATTACGGCCGCGACCCCGAGCGCCTGCGCGGGTGGAAATTCGATCTCGAGCAATGCGCGCGCTGCGAGTGCCTGTTCCAGAAATGGATGGGGGACGAGGCATTCCTGGAGGAGCTTTATACCGATTGGCTCGAAGGCCATATCGCCGACGATCCCGATTCCTACGGGCCGTGGCAAAAGATCCTGGCCGAGCCGGGCCGGTCGCGCGACGGCCATGAAGTGATGATGGCGGCCGCCTTTCTCGGCAGGCCGGTGGCGGGGCTGAAGACGCTCGATTACGGCATGGGCTTCGGGATCTGGGCGAGGGTGGCGCTGGCGCTCGGCGCCGATTCGCACGGCTTCGACCTGTCGCCCGCCTGCGTCGCTTACGCCCGCGGCAAGGGGGTGAAGATCGCCTCGCAGCAGGATCTGGACCGGGGCGGCACCGGCTTCGACTCTATCAACACCGAGCAGGTGTTCGAGCATATCGGCGATCCCGGCCGCGAGGCGAAGCGGCTGGCCGCGAACCTTCGGCCGGGCGGGCTGCTCAAAATCAGCGTGCCGAGCGGAATCGGAATGGCCGACCGGGTCCGCCGCGGAAGCTGGGGGGCGGCCAAATATTCGAAGGAATCCCTGAACGCGGTCCAGCCGCTCGAGCATATCAACGCCTTCACCGGCAAGACGATGGAGGCGCTCGGCCGGCTCGCCGGCCTGGAGCGGATCCATATCCCCTACCGTCACCGCTTCGCCTTCCTCCGGCACGAGGGCGCCGTGCCGCCGGCCCCCAGGGCGCTGGGAGTCTCGCTGCTTCGCCCCTGGCACCGCTTCAACAACGCCCAGAGCCTCTATTATTGGTACCGCAAGCCGGCCTAGCCGCCGTGGCGGCCACTTCGCTCAGCCGAAATTGACCCGGCTCTCGGGCGGCACGCCGTCGAACGCCTGGTCGCGATAGGGCCCGTCGCGGTCGACCCAATGCATGAAAAGGTGCGCGGACCAGCGGTTCGGATTGGGACTCGTCCGCCCGTGGCGGCGGTCCACGCCCCGGTAGAGGAGCGCATCGCCGGGCTCCAGGCCGATGGCGGCCTTCGCTTCGCCGCCGAAATCGTCCGCGACCGCCTCAGGCCCTCCGACGAGGTCGCGCTTGCCGATTTCCAGGTCCCAGACCTTGCCCTCGCTATAGCCGAGCGCGAGCGACAGGCTGTGCTCGCAGGATGAGCGGTCGGAATGGACCCGGCAGACGTCGCCGGCACGGTAGACCCGGAAATAATCGTAAGTGGGGAGCAGGTCGCGGCCGACGAGGCGGCTGACCAGGGGCGTCAGTCCCCAGAGGAAGAAGAGCATCGGCGCATAATCGCCTCCGTAGACCTGAAGCGCCGGCCGCCTGAGAATGTCGGGCCGGCTCGCCTTGCCCGGGAAAGGGAGGGCGGTCCGGCCGAGATCCCGGGCGACGCGCTGGAGAAGCGCCCGGGCGACGAGCGGATCGACCAGACCCTTCAGATGCGCATAGCCGTCGTCCGCATAGCTGCCGGCCACTTCCATGACGACGGGCTATCGCGGCCGGCGCCGCGGCGCAACCTGGGCAGGGCCGATCCGACGGCTCAGCCGCGCCATTGCGGCGACGCCGAGCCGAGCGGCGCGGCAGGCAGGCGCCAGCGCATCGGCGCGCCATCGATCTCGACGGGGGGCGCCAGGCGCCGAGCCTTTCCCCAGGCCGTGGCTTCGATCCCCGGAGCGACATCTTCCGCGCTTTCGGGACGGAGCGGCGCGGGATCGTCCGCCGGCCCGCCCTCGACCAGGAACCGGGCGGTCCGGGCCAGCGAGCATCGAGCCTCCGCCGATCGCCCGTTCACGACCCTTTCGGTCAGGCCGCGCACCGCCGCCGCGGCCATGAGATAGCCGGTGGCGTGGTCGAGGGCCTGCACGGGCAGCGGGCGCGGACGGTCCGAACCGGCCCGGTCCATGCCCGCCTGGGCGATTCCGGCGCTCATCTGCACGAGGCTGTCGAAGCCCCGGCGGCCGGCCCAGGGCCCGGTCCAGCCATAAGCGTCCAGCGACACGTCGACCAAAGCAGGCGCCAGCGCCCGGCGCGGGGGCGCCCCGGAGCCGAGCGCCTCCAGAGCCCCGGGACGATAGCCGTGGACGAGGATGTCGGCCCGGCCCAGCAGATCCTCGAAGGCGGCGCGACCGGCGGCCTCGCGCAGATCGAGACGCGCGACGCTTTTGCCCAGGGTCACTTCGGGGACGACCGCGGGCTCGTCCCAGTCCGGCGGGTCGAGGCGAAGCACCTCGGCGCCGAATCCCGCCAGCAAGCGGGTGGCCACCGGCCCGGCCAGAACCCGGGTCAGATCGAGCACCCGGATACCGGCCAGCGGCCGCGCCGGATCGATCGGCAGGTCCGGCGCCGGCGATGCATGGAAGCCGAGGTGGACGAGGGGCTCCCGGGCGACCGCCCGGCCCTGGGGGTGCGCGGCCCAGTCCTCTGCCGAACGCATCTCGGCCGCGCAGCCGCCGGCGTCGACGACCGCTTGCTCGAGCTCGGCCTTGCGCCATCCGCGCACCGCTTGGGCAACCGCTTCCGGATCGGCGCGGGCGCCCAGCACGCGCAGGGCCGCGGCGCGATGGCGAGGGGCATTGGCGTGGATCCGGATCCAGCCGTCCGCGGTGCGATAATCGCCGCCGACGGGATCCCACGGATTCGGCAGAATCCATCCGATCGGCCGGAGCGACCAGCCGAACCAGAAGGAAGCGAGCCGGCGATCGACCGTCACCGCCGGCCTGCCGCCGCCGGCCAGGCCGGCGAGCTCGGCCGTCGCGAGAGCCGCCGCAGCGACCGCGGCGGCGGCGAGGTCGGTCACCTGGAAAGCGGACCGGAGCGCCCCTTCGGAGTTGAAGCGGACGCAGTCGAGCCCGTCCGGGCTTCCGCCGAGCGATCGCCAGGCGGAGTCGAGAAAGCGCTGTGCAACGGTCTCCATCGATCGGCGTCTCCCGACAGGCAGAGCGGCTCTGCATCAAGATCCTGCTCGCGGGCATAGCCGGAGGCGGGACCGGCCGCGATGGAAATGGTAGGGCGGGCGCCATGTCCGAGATCGTCGTCCAAACCCGCGAAGGCGCGGTCCGGGGGGTCCGCCTCGACGGAATCGTCCGCTTCCTTGGGATTCCCTATGCCGCCGCGCCGGTCGGGCCGCGCCGGTTTGCGGCGCCGGTCGCCCACGATCCCTGGACGGACGTTCGGGACGCCCTGGAGCCCGGCCCGAGCGCGCCGCATAGCGTCAAGCCTTTCCCGGGGCTCGACGTCGAACCGCTGATCGGATCGGGCTGGCGCAAGGGCGACGACTATCTCAACGTCAACGTCTGGGCGCCGGCCGGGCCGGACGACGGCCCGCCGCGGCCGGTGATGGTCTGGATCCACGGCGGCGGCTTCGTCATCGGCAGCAACCATGCGGCGATCCAGGACGGAACGGCCTTCGCCCGCTCGGGCGTGGTCTGCGTCGCGATCAACTACCGGATGGGCGTGGAAGGCTTCCTGCCGATACCGGGCGTGCCCACCAACCTCGGCCTGCGCGACATGTTGTTCGCCTTGCGCTGGGTCCGCGACAATGCGGCGGCGTTCGGCGGCGATCCCGGCAATGTCACCGTCTTCGGCGAATCGGCCGGGGCCATGGCCATCGCCGACCTGATGACGTCGCCGAAGGCCAAAGGCCTGTTCCGCCGAGCCATCGTCGAGAGCGGCCATGGCACGATGGTGCGGCCGGTCGCGGTCGCCCAGCGGCTCGTCCGCAAGGTGGCGAAGCGGCTCGGAGTCGCTCCCGACGAAGCCGGCTTTCGCGGCGCCAGCCCCGAAGCCTGCGTCGCCGCGGTCGAAAATATCTCCTTGCCCTCGGCTCGGATCGACCTGCGCGATTCCGACGGGCGCGAACCGGTCTTCGGGATCAGCCGCTTCGTCCCCGTCTACGGCGACGACATATTGCCCGAAAAGCCGCTCGAGGCGCTCGCCAGGGGGGCCGGCGCGGACGTCGAGCTGCTGATCGGGACCAACGCCGAGGAGATGAACCTCTATCTGGTTCCGACCGGGTCCGCGACCGGATCGGCAGCCTGCTCTCCTGGTACGTGCTCAGCCGCTCGCAGCCGCGGGCGCGCAAGGTTCTCAAGGCCTATGGCCTCGGCGCCCGGGGGAAGAAGCCCGGCCAGGCGCTCACCGACGCGATGAACGACCTCGTCTTCCGCTGGCCGGCGCGGCGCTTCGCCGAGGAGCATCGCGGCCGCACCCATTTCTACGAGTTCGACTGGCGCTCCCCCGCTTTCGGCGGCGAGCTCGGCGCGAGCCACGGCATGGAGCTGCCCTTCGTCTTCGACACGCTCGCCAGCGTCACCGGGGCACAGGGACTGGTCGGCGCCGCGCCGCCCCAGGCCCTCGCGGACCGGGTCCACCGGCTCTGGGTCGGCTTCGCGATCGACGGCCGGCTGCCCTGGCCGGAATATGAGCGCGAGACCCGGCAGGTCTACCAGCTCGAGAGAGGCGAGGCGGTGCATGAGCCGGTCATGCCGGCGGCCAGGTTTCTGCCTTAGCGTGAGAAGCCCCTCTCCCGTCCTTCACGGGAGAGGGGTTGAAGAGGAGCCCACCATGTACCTGGACAAATTCCGCCTCGACGGCCGAATCGCCTTCGTCACCGGCGGCGCCCAGGGGATCGGAGCGGCGGCCGCGGATGCGTTGCGGGAAGCCGGCGCGAAGGTGATCACCGGCGACCTCAAGGGCGCCGACATGGTGCTCGACGTGACCGATTCCGCCCGGGTCGCCGCCGTCGCCGACGAAATCGCCGCGAGCCACGGACGAATCGACATCCTCGTCAACAATGCCGGCATCGCGCGCAGCGAGACTCCGGCCGAAGACGTCGCCGACGAGCATTGGCTGAACGTCCTCGACGTCAATCTGAACGGCAGCTTCTGGTGCGCGCGCGCTTTCGGGCGGCACATGCTCGCCGCCGGCAAGGGCGCGATCGTCAACGTCGGCTCGATGAGCGGGATGATCGTCAACCGGCCGCAGCCGCAAAGCTATTACAACGCCTCCAAGGCGGCGGTGCACCAGCTCACCCGATCGCTCGCCGCCGAATGGGCGCCGCGCGGGGTGCGGGTCAACGCGGTCGCGCCGACCTATGTCAACACGCCGATCAACGCCTTCGCCGACCGCTCGGGCGAGATGTACCGGCGCTGGGTCGACGGGACGCCGATGGGCCGGCTCGGCGAGCCCGAGGAGATCGCCTCGATCATCCTCTTCCTCGCCTCGGAAGCCTCAAGCCTGATGACGGGCTCGATCGTCGTCGCCGACGGCGGCTACACCTGCTGGTAAGTCAAGCGATCCTGCCGATCGGCACAGCCGCGGTACCTTTCAGATAGGTTCATCCTCACCTATCAGACAGGTAACGAAAAGACGGGCGTCAAAGCCTGCGCGCACCCCATGGACGAGGATCATCAAGATGCGGCGTATCGCCCAGCTGCTTGCCGGCACCAGTCTCGCTATCGCTTTCCCTTCGCTGGCGCTCGCCCAGGAAGGGGCCGCCCCCGAGGCGGCCGAGGACACCATCACCACGGCGGCGGCCTCCGAACCGGAAATAATCGTCACCGCCCGTAAGCGCGAGGAATCGCTGCAGGACGTGCCGGTGGCGATCAGCGCCGTCACCGGCGACACGCTCGAAAGCCGGGGCATCACCTCGGTGCGCGAGGCGGCGGTTCTGACCCCGGGCCTCAACATCAACAGCGACGGCGCCGGCCGCGCCTTTGTCGCCATTCGCGGCGTCGGCGTGACCCTCGTCCAGTCGGTTCAGCCCGGCGTCGGCCTGTTCATCGACGGCATCTACCAGCCCAACACCTCATATCTGAACAACCCGATCGTCGACATCGAGCGGATCGAGGTGCTGCGCGGTCCCCAGGGCACGCTCTACGGCAAGAACACTTTGGGCGGCGCGATCAACGTCATCTCACGCCAGCCCTCCAACGAGCTGCGCATCCGGGGCATGGCCAGCTATGCCGGCCCGGACGACAGCTGGCTCGTCTCCGGCTCGATCAGCGGCCCGATCGTCGAGGACAAGCTCCAGGTCCGGGTCGCGGCGGCGCATCGCGAGCAGGAGGGCTTCCTGCGCAACGCGCTGATCGGAGTCCACGCCAACCCGCTCAACACCGACACGCTCAATGCGACGATCCGGGCTCGCCCCGGGGGCGACGTCACGCTCACCGTCAACGGCTATTACGACTGGGTCGAAGGGGTGAACACGCCCTACGCCCGGGTCACCGGCCCGCGCGACTATTCGCGCAACATCCAGTTCAACACGCCGAACACGGTCAATTACCGCTACCGCGGCGTCAACGCCCGGCTGGAAGTGCCGGTCGACTCCATCGACACCCGGATCTCGCTGATCGGCGCTTACGACGCCCGCGACGGCAGGACGACCGACGGCGAAGGCGATTTCGGCCCGGCCGACATCGTCCGGCTCGCCGGCACCGACGAGCTCCGCACCCGGACCGCGGAGCTTCGCTTCGACAGCGAGTGGAGCGATGAGTTCAGCACCCTGTTCGGCCTGTTCTACAGCCGCGAGACGACCGCCGCGACCAACCAGGTGCGGATCGTCCCCTTCGGAATCACCAACAATGCGGTCAGCGCGACCGAGGCGGACACCTATGCCGCCTTCGGAACCGTGTTCTGGAAGCCCAGTTCGGCCTGGGAGGTCGCCGCGGGCCTTCGCTACGACCATGAGCAGCGCGACGCGACCGGCGGAGCGGTGATCGGCGGAAGCCTCGTTCCGATCCCGCCCGCCGCCATAGAATCCGACGAGGTCGAGCCGCGCCTGACGGTGACCCATCACTGGAACGACCGGGTCATGACCTACGCCTCGGTCGCCCGCGGCTATCGCGGCGGCGGCTTCAACTCGCCGCTCGCGCCGATCCGGACCTACAAAGGCGATTCCGCCTGGACCTACGAGCTTGGAACGAAATTCGTCTCGCTCGACCGCCGGGTCACGCTCTCGGGCGCGATCTTCTACAACGATTACAGAGACTATATCGGCCTGAACTCGATCGCACCGTCGCCGGCCGGCGGTCTCGTCACCGTCGACCTCAATTCGGGCGACGTCGAGACCTACGGCCTCGAGCTGGAGGCGACGTTCAAGCCGGTCCGGAACTGGACGCTCAGCGGCGGCTTCACCTACGTCCATGCCCGCTTCACCGACACCAGCGCCTATACCGCCCTCACCGGCCGGGTGCTCGCCTCGGACCGGCTGACCTTCCAGCCCGACTGGAACTTCAGCCTCTACAGCGACTATGTCGTGCCGGTCGGGAAGGACAAATTGACCTTCACCGCCGGAGTGATCGGCAAGGGCAGCCGGATCGGCGGAAGCCTAAACCAGACCACGCCGACGATCCTCGACGAATATTTCCTGATCAATGCGCAGGTTTCCTACCGGCACGGCCCGGTGGAACTGTCCGTCTTCGCCAACAATCTGTTCAACGAGGATTATTTCGAATCCTATATCGAGCGGACGACGCTTGCGCTGGCGGGCCTGCCCGCCTCTGACCTCGGCATCGTCGGCGACCGCCGCCGGGTCGGCATCCGCGCCCGCCTGGAGTTCTGAGCGATGGCCGCGCCCTTGCCGGACGGCTTTACCGAGCGGCTTCGCGCGATCGTCGGCGACCGGCTTCATCTCGGCGAGGCGATCCGGCTCCAGCACGGCAGCAGCGAGACCCATTTCGCCGCCGCCCTGCCCGACGCCGTCGTCTACCCGGGCTCGACCGAGGAGGTGGTCGCGATCGTCCGGCTCTGCGTCGAGGCGGAGGTGCCGATCATCGCGTTCGGAGCCGGCACTTCGGTCGAGGGCAATATCACCCCGGTCCGGGGCGGGATCAGCCTCGACATGTCGGAGATGGCGGCGATCGTCGAGGTCAATCCCGACGATTTCGACTGCACCGTCCAGGCGGGCGTCCGCCGCGAGCAGCTCAACGAGCATCTGCGCGACATGGGCCTGTTCTTCCCGATCGACCCTGGCGCCAACGCGACCCTGGGGGGCATGGCGGCGACGCGGGCGTCGGGCACCAACGCGGTGCGCTACGGCACGATGCGCGAGGCGATCCTCTCCCTGCGCGTCGTCACTCCCGACGGCCGCGACATCCGCACCGCGCGCCGGGCGCGCAAATCGGCGGCGGGCTACGACCTCACCCGGCTGATGATCGGTTCGGAAGGGACGCTAGGCATCATCACCGAAGTGACTTTGAGGCTGCACGGCATTCCGGAACAGATTTCCGCCGCCGTCTGCGGCTTCGAGACGCTCGAGGGCGCGGTCGACACGGTCGTCCAGTCGATCCAGCTCGGCGTTCCGCTGGCCCGGGTCGAGATTCTCGACGACGTCCAGATGCGCGCGGTCAACCGGCGCTCGGGGCTCGACTATCCCGAGGTCACCACCCTGTTCTTCGAGTTCCACGGCTCGCCGGCGGGAGTCGCCGAGCAGATCGAGACCGTCGCCGGCCTCGCCGAGGCCAATGGCGGCGGCGAGTTCAAATGGTCGAACCGGCCCGAGGAGCGCTCGAAGCTCTGGAAGGCGCGGCACGAGGCGTTTTACGCCGCGGTTGCGCTGCGCCCCGGCGCGGTCGGTTGGGCGACCGACGTCTGCGTCCCGATCGGCCGGCTCGCCGAATGCATCACCGAGACCAAGAAGGATCTGGAGCAGACGGACATTCCCGCGCCGATCCTGGGCCATGTCGGCGACGGCAATTTCCACGTCATCTTCGTGATCGACCCGAAAAACCCGGCGGAACAGGAAGAGGCTGAGCGCCTCAACGCCCGGCTCGTCGAGCGGGCGCTCGCGATGGACGGCACCTGCACGGGCGAGCACGGCATCGGTATCGGCAAGCAGGACTGGCTGGTCGCCGAGCTTGGCGAAGCGGTCGAGATGATGCGCGTGATCAAGCGCGCGATCGACCCGAA
>JBEVDE010000398.1:0-26520 GCA_040514175.1 Allosphingosinicella sp.
AACATCATGATCGGCCTCGCCATCGGAATCCTGCTCGGCCTCGGCACCGCCTTCTCGATCGAGTGGATCGACGACACGATCAAGACTCCGGACGACGTCGGCACCAAGCTCGGCCTCGCCTCGCTCGGGGTCATCCCCGGCGTCGGCAAGGGCCTCGCGGTTCGAGAGCAGCTCGAGGATCCGCGGTCCCAGGTCTCCGAAGCCTATCAGTCGGTCCGCACGGCGCTGCAATTCTCGACCGACCACGGCGTTCCGCGCAGCCTGCTGATCACCAGCACCCGGGCTTCGGAAGGCAAGTCGAGCACCGCGCTCGCGCTCGCCCAGACCCTGGCCAGCCTCGGCGCGTCGGTCCTCCTGATCGACGCCGACCTGCGCAAGCCGACCTTCCGCGGCCCAAGCTCGACCAGCCAGGGCCTGTCGAGCCTTCTGGCCGGATCGGAGAAGGTCGCCGAATGCGTTCACCCGACCCAGATGGAGCGGCTGTTCCTTCTCCCCAGCGGCCCGATCCCGCCCAATCCGGCCGAGCTTCTCGCCTCCGGCCGCTTCAAGGAGATATTGGACGAGGCGCTGGCCAAGTTCGACCACATCATCATCGACAGCCCGCCCGTGCTCGGCCTCGCCGACGCGCCGATGCTGGCGTCGAGCACCGAGGGCACCTTGATGGTGATCGAGGCCGGCGCCATCCGCCGCGCCGCGGCGCTCAACGCGGTCAACCGGCTGCGCGCGTCGGACGCCCGGCTGATGGGCGCCATCCTCACCAAGTTCAACGCCCTCAAGGTAGGCTACGGTTACGGCTACGGCTATGGCTATGGCGATGACATCTACGCCTATCGCGAAGGCGATTCGCCGAAGAAGCAGATCGAGCTCCTGAAGAGCTGATCGTGGTCGCGGGCGCACAGGGGGAGGGCCGGGGTTCCGGGCGGCGCATCGCCGCCTGGGCGGTGACCGCCGCGTCGCCGCTGATCGCCTGGCTGATCGTCAAGTCCGCCGCCGCCGGCTTTTCGATGACGACGGCGGTCGCGATGGCGTCGCTGCCGCCCGAAAATCCGGCGCCGACGCTCAAGGTCCTCGCCAGCGCCGCCCAGCAGCCGACCTTGAAGGTGACCGCCGAGAGGCTGCAATCGGCCCAGGACGGGCTGGTCAAGCTGCCGCTCTCCTTCGAGCCTTTCTTCGTCGCCGCCCGGGCGGCCGAGCAGAAAGGCGACCTCCGCCGCGCCATCGCCCTGATGGAAGAAGTCCGCCGCCGCCGCCACTCCCACCCGGCGGCGCGCATGCAGCTGATGATCTATTACACCAAGGCGGAACGCTTTCCCGAGGCGCTCGCGGAGGTCGACGTCGTGCTTCGCCGGAGCGAGGAATTGCGGCCCGCCTTGCTGCCCGAGCTCACCAAGCTCGTCGCCGACCCGCGCGGCCGCGCCGCGCTCGCGACGATCCTCGCCAAGGGTCCGATCTGGCGGGAGGCCTTCTTCGCCGCCGCCGGCGCGCGCAAGCTTTCCACGGCCGACGCTCGCGACCTCTACGAGCGCATCCGGGCGCTGAAGCCGAAGCACGATCTGATGCTCGAGCGGCAGCTGATCCTCCAGACCCAGGCCGCCTCGGGAGACTATATCGGCGCCCGCCGGACCTGGCTCTCCGGCCTTCCCGAGGCGCAACGGGCGACGAACCGCATCATGTTCGACGGCGCCTTCAGCGGCCTGCGCGCTCCGGGGCCGTTCGGCTGGACCTTCAAGGACGTCGAGGCCGGGCGCGCCGAGCCCACCAAGGACGGCCAGCGCACCTATCTCGACGTCGCCTATTTCGGCGGCCAGAACGTGACCCTGGCCGAGCAGATGCTGGCGCTTGCGCCCGGCCGGCACGTCCTTCGCCTCGTCGCCCGGAGCCCCAACGGAATCACCTCGGGCAAGCTCTTCTGGCGGCTGACCTGCCTTCCGGGCGGGAGCCAGATCGGAGCGCTCGACCTCGCCCAGGCCAATGCCGACAACCGGCGGTTCAACGCCGCCTTCACCGTTCCGGCGGGCTGCCCGGGCCAGTCGCTGACCCTGATCGGTGAGCCGGGCGACGTCGCCACGCCCATCAACGTCGAGATCGCGCGCATGGAGATCGGTCAGTGAAGGGCGGCTTCTGGACCCTGGCGGCGGCCGCCTATCTCGGCGCCTGCCTGCTGCTCGGCGGCGCCAGCGCCGCCGGCGTGGCGGCCAACGCCTTCCTCCAGCTGGCCGGCCTCGGCCTGATCGCGGCCTTGCTCTGGCGGCGGGATTTCGCGCTTCCGGACGGAGCCCGCGGACCTTTGTGGATCGGCCTCGCCTTGCTTCTGGTCGGGCTTCTGAGCCTCGTCCCGCTTCCCGGCGGCCTCGGCACGGGCGCGCCGCTGCGCGGCGAGGTGGTCGAGGCGTTCCGGCTGATCGGAATGACGCCGCCGTCGCTCTCCGCCTCGCTGGCGCCGTCCTGGACGCTCAACTCGCTGCTTCATTTGCTTCCCGCCGCGGCGATGTTCCTGCTCGTGCTTCGGCTGCCCAACGACGAGCGGCGGCTGCTTCCGGTGGCGGTGCTCGCGGTCGCCGGAGTCTCGGTCGTGCTCGGCGCCTTCCAGCTGATGGGCGGGCCGGATTCGCCGCTCCGCTTCTACGACGTCACCAACCGCACCTCGCCGGTCGGCTTCTTCTCGAACGCCAATCACGAGGCGACGCTGTTGCTCTGTGCTCTTCCGCTCACGGCGGTGATCGCGGGCCGGATGGCCTCGCGCCGGTCCCGCTCCAAGCGCAGCGGCGGCGCGATCGTCAGCATCTCCGTCGCCGTCTTCATCATGGCCGGAATCGCGATCAGCGGATCGAGCGCCGGCTACGGTCTCGCCGTGCCCGCGGCGGTGGCGAGCTTCCTCATCTACCGGCGCGCCGTCGCCGGCAAGATCGCGGCGGGCTGGTGGGCCGCCCTCGCCGCGCTCGCTCTGGTGTTCGCCTTCGCCGGCCTGCAGGGGCCTCTGGGCAAGGAGGCGTTCGAGGCGGACATGGCGTCCGACCAGCCGTCGAGCCGCCGCGTGCTGTCCTCGACCACCGTCGAGATCATCAAGGACAGCTTCCCGGTCGGCACCGGCCTCGGCACCTTCTCGACCGTCTATCGCCGCTACGAGGATCCGACACGGGTTACCCGGCAGTTCGCCAATCATGCCCATAACGACTATGTCGAGGCGGTGCTCGAGCTCGGCGCGCCAGGCTTCCTGCTCATTCTCGCGTTCCTGTTCTGGTGGGGGCGCCGGTCTCTCCAGGCCTGGACCCGGGATTTCGAGGGCGCCTCGCTCGCCCGCGCCGGCTCGGTGATGATCGGCATCGTCCTCGCCCATTCGATCGTCGACTATCCGATCCGGACCGCGGCGATCGTCGCCCTCTTCGCCATGGGCTGCGCGCTGATGGTGCCGGGGCTGCCGCGCCGAAGCGCGTCCGAGCCGGCCGAGGACGACGGGGCGGCGCCGCTTCGGCACATCGAGGCCGTGTGAAGCCTCTTTAGACTCGAAGGAAAGCCCAGGACGTGTTGATCGAGCAGACCGATCTTGCCGAAGTGCTCGTGCTGACGCCGCGCGTCTTTCGCGACGAGCGCGGCTTCTTCACCGAAAGCTACAACAAGCGCGCCTTCGCCGAGGCGGCGGGCGGGAATTTCGATTTCGTCCAGGACAATCACAGCCGCTCGACCCGGGGCGTTCTGCGCGGCCTCCACTACCAGCTGCCGCCGAGCGCCCAAGGCAAGCTGGTGCGCGTGGCCGCGGGCGAGATATTCGACGTGGCCGTGGACATGCGCCGGGCCTCGCCCGATTTCGGCCGCTGGGTCGGGATCGTGCTTTCGGCTCAGAAGGGCAATCAGCTGTGGATCCCGCCGGGCTTCGCCCACGGCTTCCTGACGCTCAGCGAGACCGCCGACGTCCTCTACAAGGCCAGCGATTATTACGACCCGGCCAGCGAGCGCTCGGTGATCTGGAACGATCCGGACATCGGCATCGCCTGGAACCTCGCCGCCGAGCCGATCCTGTCGGACAAGGATGCCGCCGCCCCGCCGCTCGCCGCCGCGGAGGCGTTCGGCACAACCGACGGCCGATGAGCGTATCGAGGCACACCACCTACAATCTCCTCGGCGCCCTGCTGCCGCTCGGCATCGCCCTCGTCACGATTCCGCTCTACCTCAGGATCGTCGGCGCCGAACGTTACGGGCTGCTCTCCATCTGCTGGCTTCTGCTCGGCTATTTCGGCCTCTTCGATTTCGGGATCAGCCGGGCGGTGTCTCAGAAGATCGCCTCGCTTCGCGAGCAGCGCGGCGAGGCGCGCAGCGAGACCTTCTGGACCGGGCTGGCCCTCACCCTGGTCTTGGCGGCCATAGCGATCCCGCTCACCTTCCCGCTCGCCGCCCTCGCGCTTTCGTTGATCGACGTTCCGGACGGACAGCTCCACGGCGAGGTGGTCCGGGCGGTGCCGTGGCTTGCGGCGGTCCTGCCGGTCGCCCTGCTCGGAGCCTTTCTCAACGGCGTTCTCGCCGGCCGCGAGCGCTTCGGCACCCTCAACCTCATCGAAGGGGCGGGCAACGTCCTCTTCTCGATCGTTCCGCTGGCGCTCGCCTGGGCCTTCGGTCCGGAGCTGTGGCTGCTGCTCGCCGGCTCGCTCGCCGCCAGGCTGGTGCCGGTGACCTTGCTTGCGGTCGCCTCCGCCCGGGCCGTGCCGGTGGGCCGGCCGCGCTTCCGGCGCGATATGGTCTGGCAGCTGACGGGCTATGGCGGATGGGTGAGCGTAACCAGCGTGATCGGGCCGTTGCTGGCCTTGTGGGACCGGTTCGCGATCGGGGCGGTGCTCGGCCCGAAGGCCGTCGCCATCTACGTCATCCCGTTTTCGCTGGCCTACCGCCTGGTCATGGTTCCGGCGGCGCTGACCAGCGCCCTCTTCCCGCGCTTCGCCATGGCCTCGAAAGAGGAGCTCGAAAGGCTGAGCCTGGCGGCCCTGACCGCCGTGTCGGTGGTGATGACCCCGATCATCCTCGTCTCGATCCTGTGCGCGGGCCCGTTCTTCGACCTCTGGCTGGGCCGCGAAATCGGACCGCCGGCGGCGGAGGTCGCCTACATCCTGCTGCCGGCGATCTGGGCGAACAGCCTCGCCCTGGTGGCCATGTCCATCCTCCAGGGACAGGGAAAGCCGAAATTCGTCGCTTTCGCCCATCTCATCGAGACCCTGCCCTATTTAGGGCTGCTCTATCTCGGCCTGACCATGTTCGGGCTCAAGGGCGCGGCGGCGGCATCGAGCCTGCGGATGGTCGTCGACGCGCTGCTGCTGATCCGCCTCGCGCGGGCGCCGATGGCGAGGCTTGTGCCGCTCCTGCTCCCGGCCGCGCTGCTCGCCGGCGCAGCGGCCACGGCGCTCCTGCTGCCGATGGATTCGATCGCCCGCTGGGTGTTGCTCGCGCTCTTCCTCGGCGCCGGCACCCTCGATTCCTGGCGCCGGCGCCCGGAAGCCCTCGATCTTTACGCCCGCTCAGCGCTGGCGCGCCTGAGGCCCGCCCGGCCCTAACGCCGGAACAGGCGTCCCAGCCGGGTCGAAAGGGCCCGGCCGAGCAGTGGCGTGCCGGAAACCAGGAAGGAGGTGCAGGTCGTCCTGATCCACCGGCTCCGGAATGCGCGCCGGTATTTGGCGATCGCCGCGCGGCGCGCGGCGTAGAAGCCGGCGTCGGTCTTGCCCGCGCTCTTGTGGCGAAGATGGAAGTCGATCACGTAGGCGGTTCGGCCGAGCATGTCGGCGACGATGCACAGGTCCGTCCCGTAGAGATGGAAGCCGCCCAGATCGTGCGAGAGAGCGAGATTGGCGTCGCGCCGAGCGACGATGAAATTTTCGTCGAGCGCGAGGGCCCGGGCCGGGAAGGTCCCGGTCGACTGATCGGCCCCGTGCGGATCGCTGATCCGGATCGCCAGAGCGCCGCCGTCGACCCCGCCGGCATTGCCGCACAGCGCCCAGGCCGGATCGAGCCTGTCGAGCTCGGCGAGCCGCTGCTCGAGCGCCGCTCGGCCCTGTTCGAGCAGGAGGATGTCCTGATGGCACAGGATGACGAAGTCGCCCGACGCCCGGGTCAGGAACAGATTGTAGCCGGCGAAGGCGTCGAAATTGTTGCCCTCGCTATTGTCGAGATAGAGGAACTCGCAATCGTCCCCGCCGAATCCCCGCTCGCGGAACGAGGCGACCATCTCGGCATATTCGTCATGGTCGGTCACCAGGGAGCAGATCGAGAAACGGATCGCCCCAGTGCCGATCTCGTCGGCCCGCCGCGGCTGCGGGCCTTCAGGGTTGGAGGCGAGGGTCATGCGGCTTCTTAGCCCTCCCTTGCGCCGGTGCAACGGCCCTGTGCGAGGTTGACACGTTCCGCGGGCGCCGACCATGGGCTTGGAATGGCAGGAAAAGACATAGAGGCGGGCGCGAGGGAGCTGCGCGAATTCTACACCGCCAAGGACGCCTCTTATTTCTCGGGCGTCCGGACGGACATATTGGCGGAGCTGCCGAAGGATGCCGGGGCCCGTATCCTGGAGATAGGCTGCGGCACCGGCGCCACCGGGGAGGCCGCGCTCGCCACCGGCCGGGCGGGCTTCTACCGCGGCGTGGAATTCGACCCGGACTCGGCGGAGCGGGCCCGCGCCGTCCTGACCGACGTCGTCTGCGCCAATGTCGAGACGATCGATCCGGCGCGGATCGCCGACAGCTACGACGTCCTCATCCTGAGCGAGGTGCTCGAACATCTGATCGACCCCTGGGGGGTGATGAAGGCGCTCGCGCCCTTCGTGAAGCCGGGCGGACGGGTCTATGCCAGCTCGCCCAACATCTCCCACCACAAGGTGATCCGCTCGCTTCTCGCCGGCCGCTTCGACTATGAAACGGAAGGCGTAATGGACCGCACCCATGTGCGCTGGTTCACGCCCGCCAGCTATCGCGCCCTGTTCGAGGAGGCGGGCTTCGAGACAATCTCGGTCGGACCGGTGGCGCCCTATCCGGGCAAGGCGCGGCTGATCAACCGGCTCAGCGGAGGCCGCCTCGCCCATCTTTTCCAGCTCCAGATCATGTACAAGGGACGCAGGCCCGGCGCGCCCCGCCCCGGCGGCGAATGACCTCGTCCGTCTCGGTGGCTCTGGCGACCTATAACGGCCGCCGCTACCTGCCCGAGCAGCTGGCGAGCCTGGCCGCTCAGAAGCGCCGCCCGGACGAGCTGGTCGTCTGCGACGATCTCTCCACCGACGGCAGTGTCGAGCTGCTCGAGGAATTCGCCCGGACCGCTCCCTTCCCGGTCCGGATCCACCGCAACCCGAGCAATCTCGGAGTGCTGCGCAATTTCGAGAAGGCGCTGTCGCTGTGCGAAGGCGACATCATCTTCCTGTCGGACCAGGACGACGTCTGGCTGCCGGAGAAGATCGACGAAATCGTCCGGCTCTTCGAGGCCAGGCCCGGCGCCCTCGCCATCGTCAACGACAAGCTGATCGCCGACGAGAATCTCGTCCCGACCGGAGCGACCATGCTCGGCAACATCCGCGGCTTCGGCTCCCCCGACGGCAATTTCGTCGCCGGCTGCTGCTCGGCCTTCCGCCGCGAGTGGCTTGGGATCGCCTTGCCCATTCCCGATGGGGCGATCGCCCACGACACCTGGCTGATCGGCCTCGCTCACCGGCTCGGGCTGGTCTCGATCAGCGAGAAGGCGCTTCAATATTATCGCCGGCACGGGTCGAACGTCTCCCAGAACAGCTACAGCGAGCCGAACAAGGTCGGCTTCGTCAAACGCCTCGCAAGCGAGCTCGCCGGCCTGGTCCGGCGCTCGCCGGGCGCCGCAATCCCGGTCTGGCAGGCCTTCCTCGATTCGAACGCCGCCGAGACGAAGAGGATCGAGGAGCGCCTCGAGGCGCTCGACCGGCTCGGCCTCGGCGGCCGGGCCAGGGCCGCGCTCGACCTGCTGGGCGAGCAGCGGCGGGCGATGGCCGGGCGGCAGAAGCTCGCCGCCGTCCCGCCGGCCCGGCGGGCGGGCCCGGTGTGGAGATTGTGGCGATCGGGCGGCTACCGCCATTTCTCCGGCTGGAAGAGCGCGCTCAAGGATCTGCTGCAATGAGGATCCTGTTCGTCACCTGGGACGGACCGCAGGTCCATTATCTCGAATCCCTGTTCCTGCCGATCTTCGCCGGCCTGCGGGACGACGGCTACGAGTTCGACATCCTACAGTTCCGCTGGGGCACCCCCGCCCAGGAGGAAGAAGTCCGGGCGGCCTGCGCCGAAGCGGGCTGCGGCTACAGCGCGGTCAGGATCTGGCGCCTGGGGGCCCTCGGCGCGTTCGCGACCGCTCTCCTCGGGGGAATCCGGCTGCGCAAGGCCGTGCGCCGCTTCGGCGCCGAGGCGATCATGCCAAGGAGCCTGCTGCCCTCGCTCGCCACCCTGACGGGCGGCGGGCCCGGCCTTCGCCCGGTGCTGCTCGATGCGGACGGCCTGGAGATAGACGAAAGGATCGAGTTCGCCGGCCTGAAGCGCAACGGCCTCGTCCACCGCGTTTTGAGCGCCATCGAGGCGCGGATGGTGCGCAAAGCGACCGCGATCCTGGTGCGAACCGCCGCCGCCCGGGAGATATTGATGCAGCGGGCCGGGCCGCCGGCCGACCCCGCCAAATATACATTGGTCGCCAACGGCCGGGACGGACGGCTCTTCCATCCTTTCGACGAGGCGCGCCGTCAGGCCGTCCGCTCGGAGCTGGGGATCGCCGCCGACGCTCCGCTGATCGTCTATGTCGGCTCGTTCGGCCCCAAATACCGGACCCGGGGCGTCGGCGAGCTGGCGATGGCGCTCCACGCGCTTCGCCCCGACACCCGCCTGCTCGTCCTGTCGCTTGCGCCGGAGCAGGTGAAGTCGGAGCTGCTCCACCCCTTCCCCGGCCTGGAAGGCTTCACGACGGTGCTTCGGGCGCCGTTCCGGGACGTCGCCCGCTATCTCGCCGCGGCGGACGTCGGCACCGTGTTCATCACCGAAACCCTCTCCACGCGCACCGTCGTTCCGGTCAAGACCGGCGAATATCTGCTCTGCGGCGTGCCGGCGGTCGGCACCGCCTCGGTCGGCGACAATGAGGCCGCGCTCGGCGCGGGAATCTTCTTCGACGATCGCCGCGGCTCCGCCGAGGCGGCCCGCTGGGTGGTCGAGGAGGTCCTCCCCAACCGCGAGGAATATCGCCGCCGCGCCCGCGCCGTCGGCCTCGAACATTATTCGCTGGAAAGGAGCGTCGGCGACTATCGCTCGGCGCTTGCGAAGCTCGTCCGCCTGGCGGGCACCGGCCGCCCCTAATCCATCTGAGTCAGGACGAAGGCGAAAGCCTCGGCGACCTCGCGCAGATGCTCCCAGCGGCCCGACTTGCCGCCATGGCCCGCGCCCATGTTGATCTTGAGGAGCAGAAGATTGTCGTCGGTCTTGGTGGCGCGCAGCTTCGCGGCCCATTTGGCCGGCTCCCAATAGGTCACCCGGGGATCGTTGAGACCGCCGGTGATCAGCATCGGCGGATAGGCTTGGGCCCTCACCTGGTCGTAGGGGCTGTAGCTCCGGATCAGCTCGAAGGCGGCCTTGTCCTCGATCGGATTGCCCCATTCCGTCCATTCGCCTGGGGTGAGCGGGAGGCTCCCGTCGAGCATGGTGTTGAGGACGTCGACGAAGGGGACGTCGGCGACGACCGCGCCCCACAGCTCCGGATCGCTGTTGACCACCGCCCCCATCAGCTCGCCGCCCGCCGAGCCGCCCGAAATAGCGATCCGGCCGGGGCGGCTGAAGCCCTCGGCGATCAGGCCTTTGGCGACGTCGACGAAATCGTTGAACGTGTTGACCCTGTTTTCGAGCTTGCCCTGCAGAAACCAGTCGTAGCCGAGATCGTCGCCGCCGCGGATATGGGCGATGGCATAAGCGTAGCCGCGGTCGACGAGGCTGATCGCGCTGGTCGAGAAGCTCGGCGGAACGGCATAGCCGTAGGCGCCGTAGGCATAGAGGTAGAGCTTGCCCTCGCCGTTCTTGGGGAAGCCCTTGCGGTAGACGATCGAGACCGGCACCTGCTTGCCGTCCCGGGCCGGAAGCATCAGCCGTTCGCTCTCATAATCCGCGGGATCGTAGCCGGACGGGACCTCCTGGATCTTGAGCACTTCCAGCCGCCGCTCCGCCGGATGATAATCGTAGGTCGTGGTCGGGGTGACCATCGAGGAATAGTGAAGCCGGTAGGCCTCCGGGGCGACCTCGGCGCTGCCGACGAAGTCGGCCGTATAGGCCGCCTCCGCGAACGGAATATAATCCTCTTGTCCGTCATAGGAACGCAGCCGAAGCCGATCGAGACCGTCCATCCGCTCCGAGATGGCGAGGTGGTCGCGATAGGCGGAAAAGCCCTGCAGATAGACCCGGTCGGAGCCCGGGATCACGGTCTTCCACGCGTCCGGGCGTTCGGGGTCCGCCTCGGCGATGCGGAAGTTGACGTGATCGTCATTGGCCAGAATCCACAGCCTGCCGTGCGCGGCGTCGACCGAATATTGGCGCTTCTTCCGGCGCGGCGAGATCAGGGTCAGGGGCGAGAGCGGGTCGTCGGCCGCCACGAAGCGGACCTCGCTCGTGCTATTGTCGCCGGTGCCGATGAAGATCAGGCTTCGGTCCTGCGATCTCGAGACCCCGACGCTGAAGCCGGGATCCTCGGTCTCCTCATAGAGCGTGACGTCTTCCGACACCGGGCGGCCGAGACGATGGTAGCGCGCGCGATAGCTGCGCCAATGCTCGTTCACCTCGGTGAAGACGATTCCGCGGCTGTCGCCGGTCCACACCGGGTCGCCGATCGCGACCGTCGTCACCGTCTCGATATCCTCGCCCGTTTCGAGGTCGCGGATGCACAGCTTGAAGCGCTCCGAGCCGTCGTCGTCGACATGGGAGGCGGCGTAGCGACCGTCCGGGCTGATCTGGAGCGCGCCGCGGCGGAAATAGGCCTTTCCCTCCGCCTCGGCCTCTTCGTCGAAGACGATCCGCTCGGCGCCGCCCGCGACGGGGCGTCGATACCAGGTGCGATATTGCGCGCCGGGCTTGAACGCCCACCAATAGGTCCATTCCCCGTCGCGCATCGGGACCGAGGAATCGTCCTCTTTGATCCGGCCCTTCATCTCCTCGAACAGGGTCTCGACCAGCGCCTTGTGAGGCGCCATCGCGGCCTCGAAATAGGCGTTCTCCGACTTGAGATAGGCGAGCACGGCTTCGTCCTCGACGGCCGGATAGGCGGGATCCCTGAGCCAGGCATAGGGATCCTCGATCACGGTGCCGTGGCGTTCGTAGCTATAGTGGCGCGGTTCGGCGCGGGGCGGGTCCGGGAGGGTCATGCTCTCTTTCGTGGCAACGCGGGCTGGTCTATCGGACAAGCCCATAGCGACGCCTGAGGATTTTGCCATGTCGACCTACGAAGCCCGACTCGCCGCCCTGCGCGAGCAGCTCAAGGCGGACCGCCTCGACGGCTTCGTCGTTCCCCTGACCGACGAGCACATGTCCGAATATGTCGGAAGCTACGCCCAGCGCCTCGCCTGGCTGACCGGCTTCCAGGGCTCGGCCGGCTCGGCCGTGGTTCTCCCGCAGGAGGCGGCGATCTTCACCGACGGGCGCTATACGCTCCAGGTCCGCGACCAGGTCGACGGCCGGCATTGGTCCTACCAGTCGGTGCCCGAGACCAGCGTCGCCGACTGGCTCAAGGCGCACGCGCCCGACGGCGGCCGCATCGGCTACGATCCCTGGCTCCACACCAAGGACTGGGTGTCCCGGGCGAAGGAGGCGCTGGCCGGAAAAGGCGCCGAGCTGGTCCCGGTCCAGCGCAACCCGATCGACGCCGTCTGGGCCGACAAGCCCGAGCCTTCGCGGGCTCGGCTCGCCGTCCATCCCGACGATTTCACCGGCAAGTCCTCCGCCGCCAAGCGCCAGGAGATGGCCGACTGGCTGCACGAGCAGAAAGCCGACGCCGCGGTGCTCTCCGCGCTCGATTCGATCGCCTGGACGTTCAACGTCCGCGGCCAGGACGTAGAGCATACGCCGGTCGCCCTCTCCTTCGCGCTCGTCCATGACGACGGCACCGCCGACCTGTTCGTCGCCTCGGAGAAGATCGGCGACGACGTCCGCCAGCATCTCGGCAACGGCGTGAGGGTCCACGAGCGCCACGCCGTCGAACCGCATCTGCGCGGCCTCGCCGGCAAGATCGTGGTCGCCGATCCGGAGCGGGCGGTCCACGCCATCTTCGAGGCGCTCGAGAAAGCGGGCGCGAAGATCGTCCAGAAGCGCGACCCGGCGGTGCTTCCCAAGGCGATCAAGAACCGGGCCGAGATCGAAGGCCACCGCGCCGCCCAGGCCCGCGACGGCGCGGCGCTGAGCCGTTTCCTCCACTGGCTTTCGATCGAGGCGCCGAAAGGGACGGTCGACGAGCTGATCGCGGTCGAGAAGCTCCAGCACTTCCGCCAGGCCTGCGGCGACCTTCGCGACACCAGCTTCGACACCATCTCCGGCGCCGGGCCGAACGGCGCCATCGTCCATTACCGGGTGAGCGAGGAAACCAACCGCAAGCTCGAGATGAACTCCCTCTACCTGGTCGATTCGGGCGGCCAATATCCCGACGGCACCACCGACGTCACCCGCACGGTGGCGATCGGCGAGCCCACGGCCGAGATGCGCGACCGTTTCACCCGGGTGCTCAAGGGCCATATCGCGGTTGCCCGGGCGGTCTTCCCCGAAGGCACGCGCGGCGGCCAGCTCGACAGCTTCGCGCGCCAGTTTCTGTGGCAGGCCGGCGTGGATTACGCCCATGGCACCGGCCACGGCGTCGGCGCCTATCTCGCCGTCCACGAGGGGCCGCAGCGAATCGCTCCGCCCGGCTCGGGCCAGGCCGGCGGCGACGAGCCGCTCCAGGCCGGAATGTTCCTCTCCAACGAGCCCGGCTATTACAAGACCGGCGAATACGGCATCCGGGTCGAGAATCTGGTGCTGGTCGAACCGCGTGAGATCGGCGGGGCGGAAAAGAAGATGCTCGGCTTCGAGACCCTCACCTTCGCGCCGATCGACCGCAATCTGGTCGAGACCGGCATGTTGTCACCCGAGGAGCTCGAGTGGCTGAATGCCTATCATTCGAAGGTTCTGGAGATCGTCGGCCCGCAACTGGACGGCGATGCGAAGGCGTGGCTCGAATCGGGCTGCGCGCCGCTTTAACGTCATCCCGGGCTTGACCCGGGATCCATGAGCAGCGCGGGGACTCGATTTCCACGGGCGGCGTTCATGGGTCCCGGCTTTCGCCGGGATGACGGGGCGGCTCATCCTCCCCGCGCGCCTGCGCCTTGCGGCGGCGCAGATTCTCCCGAAGCGCCTCCGCCAGCCTTTTCTCCCGTTCCTCGTCGCGCCTGGCCATGACTTACCTTGACACGGGACCGCCGCCCCGGCCATAGCGCCGCCTCTCCCGACAGGCGAGTAAGCTGCCGTAGCTCAGTGGTAGAGCGCATCCTTGGTAAGGCTGAGGTCGTGAGTTCAATCCTCACCGGCAGCACCACTCGCCCAGTCGTCCCGGGCTTGAACCGGAACCCATGAACACCGCCGCGGAAATGTTTGTCTGATCCGGGTTCCTGGGTCGCGGCTTTCGCCGCGATGACGTCAGCGCGGCGCGTTGCGGACGATCATGTCGAGCACGGCGGGATGGAGCGGACGGACGAACTCGCAGCCGAGCAGATGCCCTCTCATCCAGACGACCCGCGAATGAAGCGATTCGAGGCCGGGCAGCTTCAGCCAGATGTCGGTGCCGCGCATCAGCTCGAGGTGGGTGGCGGCCCTGAAGCCGGTGACGGAGAGATCGAGGACCTGGACCGTGATCGCATGGGCGCCGCGCTGGCGAAGGCCGGCGCCGAGCACGACCTCGGCCCGGGCGGCGCGGCGGCCGTCCTCGTCCGAAAGCGTGGAAAGCTCGGCGGTGAAGCTCATCGGCGCGGCCTCACTCCCCCGGAATGGCGATGCCCACGGAAGCACCCCAGAGGCGGGCCATCTGCTTCTCCTGGTGGCTCATCGCTTCGCCGAACAGGCGCGGACGGCGGAAGCGGGGCTGGTTCTGATCGCCCGAATTGCGCTTCAACTGCACCAGCACCTCATGCTCGTCGATCATGTAGGCGAATTCGAGGCCGACCCGGTCCGAGCCGGTCCAGGCGACCCGGGCCGGGATGCTCGTCGAGCCGCGGCTGAAGACCAGTTCGGTGCCGACCGGCGGCACCGTCTGGCATTCGACGAGCGCGCCCTTGCGGGAGAGATCGCGCAGGCGGGCGTCGATCTCGCCATTCGCCGTCTGCAGCTTCGCGGCGAGCAGGACGCGCGCCCGCTTGGCCTGACGCTTGCCCGCCACCGGTCCGTCGACAAAATGCTCTACGCCCATGCCCTCATTTCCTCATTGGCTTTCATCGGCGACGGATAGGCCCAAGGCGCCTAAATTGTAGTAAACGCGAAGACGATTTTCGCACCCGCGCGGCGCCCAAGGCGTCCAGATTCCGCTGGCCACGCCTCGCCATCGCGGCAATGGTTTGCGCGGATGTCGAAAAAGGGGTCGGGATGAGGTCGCGCGGATATTTGCAGGTCGCGGCGGGCGCCGCCCTGATCGCCGCCGCTCCGGCCGGCGCCGCCGAGCCCGCGCCGTCGGTTGCGGCCTACGAAGCGGCGATGCGCGACCTCGACTACCGCCGGGCGGCCCGCGAAGCCGATCTTCTGGCGAGCCGGCACCGCCTCGAGCATCGCGAGATGCGTCCCGATCCCCTGCTCAGCGGCCTTTTCGGGCGGTTGTTCCAGCGCCGAGGCCAGCCCGCCGCGGCGCTGCCCTATCTTCGCCACGGCGATTCGCCCGCGCTGCCGGCGCCGCAGCGCATCGCCGCCGGCTTCGCCCGAGCCGAGGCGGAAGAGGCGCTCGGCGACTGGACGGCGGCGGCGGCCACGTTCGAGCGCCTCCTGTCCCTGCCGCTCGAGGCCGGGCAACAAAGCGCGGCCCGGACCGGCCTCGCCCGGGTCCGGCTTGCCGACGACCCGGCGGCCGCCCTCGCCCTGGCGCGGCCGCTCGCCGCCGGGGCTCCGGCGGGCCGCCGCTGGGAGCCGGAGCTGGTTTCGGCCCAGGCCCTCTCGCTGCTCGGCAAAACGGCCGAGGCCGAGGCGGCCGCAAGCCGCGCCTGGGCGGATTCGCTCGGGGCCGCGGCGGCCGAGGCGGCGCCGAGCCGGGTCGCCCTGGTCCGCGCCGGCCTCGCCGCCGCGGCCGGCGCGCGCGAGCCGCTGCTCGCCATGCTGAGCCTCGCCAATGCGAGCCTCAATGCGATCGACCCCGCGATCGCGTCGGCGGCGCCTTTGTGCGGGGAGGGCGGCGTGACCCCCGCCGATCATGCGATCTTCGCCGCCTATACCCGCACCGACGCGACCCAGTGGCTCATGCCGATCGCCGCGAGCCGGCCGGCCGTCGCCGGCGTCTTCCGCAAGGCGATCGCGGGCCAACACCTGCTCGACGTCACCGGCACCCCGCCCGGCGGCCTCGTCTTCACGCTTCGCTGCAGGACCGAGGCGAGCGCCGATTATGCCGCGCCGCTCGCCGCCGATCCCTGGATAGAATGGTATGCCGACCGCGGTCTCTACTTCATCCAGTGGAGCGGAACCGAGCTCGAGGACATCAACAGGATCGCAAACGAGATCGAGACCCTGGTCGCCCGCAACGGCGACGACCACCCGTCGATCGTTCCGCTCAGGGTCGGCCTGCTCATGCTGCTCGAGGCGCGGGCGTCTTCGGCGACCGACGTCTCGGAGTGGCAGGTCGCCGAGCTGCGCCGGAAGATCGGCCTCGCGCTCGCCAAGGCGGGCGGCACCGAAGGCCTGCGCCCCGATCCCGAAGCCGAGGCCGAGCTGGCGCAGCTTGCGAAGGCGGGCGCCCTTCAACAGGCCCTGGCGGCCTATCGCGCGATTCGCGAAGACCAGATCACCCGGCTCCCTCCGCGATTCGCCTATGCCGCTTTCCGGCAATGGGGACAGGAGGACACGGATTTGCCGGACCCGGTCCGGCGCCGGATCGTCGAGGCCCTTCTGGCCCGGATCGGCGGCGGCCCGGCCGATCCGATGCGACTGGCCCTCCAGCGGCGGCTTGGGCACCTGGCGAAAAAGGCCGGCGACAGCCGGGCCTCGCGTGCCGCCTTCGCCGCCGCGCGACTCCCGTCGGACAGCTGCGGCGTGATGGAAACGGCGCCGGTCCAGCAAGAGCATGGCATGAGCGACGACGATTATCCGCCTGACGCCATCGATCCCAACATCGCCGGAGTGTCGGCGCTAGAGCTGAACCTCGGCGCCGACGGCCGGGTCGTCTCGGGCCGGACGGTGCTGGCCGCGCCCAGCCTGCTCTTCGACCGGGTGCTCGAAGCCAAGCTCCCGGGCTTCCGCTACGCGCCCGCCACGGAGCAGGGCCGCGCCCGGAGCTGCCGCGGCCTTCAGCAGAGCATCAAATGGCGAATGCCGGAAGAGCAGATCCTGCGCCCGCCCGTCTTCGCGCCGGCGCCCGATGGGGAAACCTGAGCTTTCGAATCGACCTCGCTCCGTCACGACCGTTGCGGGTATCGAGCACGGACCCTAAGGCGCGACCATGCGCTTTTTCTCCGACAACGCGGCCGCGGCCTGCCCCGAGGCGGTCGACGCCATCGCCGCCGCCAACCGGCTCGACACCGCCTATGACGGAGACAGCTGGAGCGCCCGGCTGGACGACGCTTTTTCGGACCTGTTCGAGACCAGGGTGACCGCGCTCTGGGTGGCGACCGGAACGGCGGCGAATGCGCTGGCGCTGGCCGCGCTCTGCCCGCCCTATGGAAGCATCGTCTGCCACCGCGACGCGCACATCCAGAACGACGAATGCGGGGCCCCCGAATTCTACACGAACGGCGCCAAATTGCTGCTTGGCGAGGGCGAAGGGGCGAAGCTGTCACCCGGGACGGTGACGGCCCTGCTCGAGACCGTGCGCGGCGACGTCCACCAGACCCAGCCCGCCGCCCTCTCGATCACCAACGCCACCGAATACGGCCTCGTCTACTCCGCGGGAGAGACCGCCGCTCTGGGCGAGCTGGCACGGGCTCGGGGACTCGGCTTCCACATCGACGGCGCCCGCTTCGCCAATGCGGTGGTCAGCACCGGCGCCTCGCCGGCCGACCTGACCTGGCGGGCGGGGGTCGACGCGCTCAGCTTCGGCTTCGTCAAGAATGGCGGCATCTCGGCCGAGGCGCTGATCTTCTTCGGCGAGAACCACCGCCAGGCGACGCTCTATCGCCGCAAGCGCGCCGGCCATCTGCTCTCGAAGGGCCGCTATCTGGCCGCACAGCTCCTCGCCATGCTCGAGGACGGGGTGTGGCTGCGCAATGCCGGCGCGGCCAACGATAACGCCGCCCGCCTCGCCGAGGCGGCCGGGCCGGAGCGGCTGGTCCTTCCGGTCGAGGCGAACGAGCTGTTCCTCAAGGTAAGGCCCGACGAGGCGCAGAAGCTGCGCGACCTGGGCTTCGACTTTTACGACTGGGGCCCGGGCGAGGCGCGGCTGGTGACGGCCTGGGATTCGGACCCGGAGCATGTCGCCGCCCTCGCCGCCGCGATCCGGGCCCTGTGACCGAGGACCGTCGTCCCAGCGAAGGCTGGGACCCCAGCGAGAGTCAGGCGCCGAGCTCTTCGCCTCCCGGTGCCCCAGCCTACGCTGGGGCGACGAGCCTCCCCGCCCCGAGCATGCTCCAGCCGCGGATCCTCCTTCCCTTCCTCCTCATCACCCTGATCTGGAGCTCGACCTGGATCGTCATCAAGGACCAGCTCGGCACGGTCCCGCCGACTTGGTCGGTCACCTACCGTTTCGTCATCGCCGCCGCGGCGATGTTCGTCTGGGCGGCGGCGAGCGGCGCGACCCTGCGCATCGGGCGCCGCGGGCATCTCCTCGCGGCGCTGTTCGGAATCCCGCAATTCTGCCTGAACTTCAACTTCGTCTATGCGGCCGAGCATCATGTCACCAGCGGCCTGGTGGCGACCGTCTTCGCGCTTCTGATGGTCCCGAACAGCGCGCTCGCCTGGCTCTTCCTCAAGCAAAAAGCGACCTGGAGCTTCGTCGCCGGCTCGGCGATCGCCTCCGTCGGCGTGGCCCTGCTCTTCGTCCAGGAAATCCGGGCCAGCCCGACCTCCTCGCCGGAGGTTCTGCTGGGGATCGGCCTCACTCTGCTCGGCGTGCTCTCCGCCTCGGCCGCGAACATCCTGCAGGCGAGTCGCGGCGTAAAGATCATGCCTCTCGCCAGCCTGCTTGCCTGGGGCATGGTCTACGGCATCCTCGCCAACGCCCTTCTGGCCTGGGCCGTCGCCGGCCCGCCGGTGATCGAGGCCCGGCCCGCTTACTGGCTCGGCCTCGTCTATCTGGGCCTGCTCGCCTCCGCTTTGGCCTTCCCGCTCTATTTCGCGGTGATGCGGGCGGTCGGCCCCGGCAAGGCGGCCTATTCGAGCGTCCTCGTGCCGATCCTCGCCATGGCGATCTCGACCCTGCTCGAAGGCTATCGCTGGTCGACCCTCGCCCTCGCCGGCGGAGCGCTCGCCCTCGCCGGCCTGGTCATCGCATTGAGGTCGCGGGCGGCGGCGAGCTAGAATTCCTCCCCCGGTTTTCCGGGGGAGGGGGACCATGCGAAGCATGGTGGAGGGGTTCTTTGCGACCGCTGAAGAACCCCTCCACCGCGCTTCGCGCGGTCCCCCTCCCCGCGAAATCGCGGGGAGGATTTTCACCAAGTGGCACCGCCCAGCCCCCGCGCCTAAGTCCGCGCCATGCTCGATGCCCAGAACGCCCCCGCCGCTCCGCCCACTGCCATCCGCCGCGAGGATTACCGGCCGCCCGACTGGCTGGCGCCGGCGGTCGAGCTGGAATTCGACCTCGGCGCCGAGCGCACAAGGGTGCGATCGCGGCTGACCGTCGAGCGCAACGGGCCGCACGACCGGCCGCTCCGGCTCGACGCGCAGGGGCTCGAGCTGGTCGAGCTCCTCGTCGACGGCGCGCCCGCGGACTACAGCCTGGAAGGCGAAATCCTGACCGTCGCGCTCGGCGGCGGATCGGCGATCGTGGAGACCCTCGTCGAGATCGCGCCGCGCGCCAACACCCAGCTAATGGGACTCTACGAATCGGGCGGAATCCTGTGCACCCAGTGCGAGGCGGAGGGCTTCCGGAGGATCACGCCCTTCCCCGACCGCCCCGACATGCTGTCGCGCTACCGGGTGCGGATGATCGCGGACAAGGCCGCCTATCCGGTGCTCCTGTCGAACGGCAACCAGGTCGGCGCGGGCGATCTGGAGGGCGGCCGCCACTGGGCCGAGTGGGACGATCCCTTTCCCAAGCCCTGCTATCTGTTCGCTTTGGTGGCCGGCGACCTCGCCGCCAATCGCGACAGCTTCACCACCGTGACGGGCCGCAAGGTCGCGCTCGGCATCTGGGTCCGCGAGGGCGATTTGCCGAAGACCGAACATGCGATGGAATCGCTAAAAATGGCGATGAAATGGGACGAAGACGTTTACGGCCGGGAATACGACCTCGCCGTGTTCAACATCGTCGCGGTTTCCGATTTCAATTTCGGGGCGATGGAGAACAAGGGCCTCAACATCTTCAACTCGCGCTACATCCTCGCCGATCTGGAAACGGCGACCGACGGGGATTTCGACGCCGTCGCCGGAGTCGTCGCGCACGAATATTTCCACAATTGGTCGGGCAACAGGGTGACCTGCCGCGACTGGTTCCAGCTCTCGCTCAAGGAGGGCTTCACCGTCTTTCGCGACCAGATGTTCTCGGCCGACATGGGCTCGGCCGCGGTCAAGAGGATCGAGGACGTGAAGATGCTCCGAGCCGCCCAATTCCCGGAGGACGGCGGACCGCTCGCCCATCCGGTGCGGCCCGACAGCTATATGGAGATCGCCAATTTCTACACCGCGACCGTCTACAACAAGGGCGCGGAGCTGATCCGGATGCTCCACACCCTGCTCGGGCCGGACCGGTTCCGGGCCGGGACCGACCTCTATTTCGACCGGCATGACGGCCAGGCCGTGACCTGCGAGGATTTCGTCCGAGCGATGGAGGAAGCGAGCGGCGAGGATCTGACGCAATTCCGCTTGTGGTACGAGCAGGCCGGGACGCCGCGGGTCCGGGCCGAGCTCAGGCAGGAGCAGGGCCCGGCGCGCCTGAAGCTCAGCCAGGAGATTCCGCCGACTCCGGGCCAGCCGGTCAAGAAGCCGATGCCGATCCCGCTTCGCGTCGCCCTGTTCGCCCGGGACAGCGGCGACAAGGTCGAGGAGCGGCTCGTTCTGCTCGACGAGGCGTCGAGCGAAACCCGGTTCAGCGCCGCGGGGGACGGCGTCGTGCTGTCGATCAACCGCGGCTTCTCGGCGCCGGTGATCGTCGAGACCGAGCGGCCGGCGGCGGATCTCGCCTTTTTGTCGGCGCATGACGACGATCCCTTCGCCCGCTACGAGGCGATGCAGCAGCTCATGCTCGACACCTTGCTCGCGGCGATCGCCTCGGGACGGCCGGACCACGAAGCGGTGGTCGATGCGGTTCGCCGGACCTTGTCCGATCCGTCGCTCGATCCCGCCTTCACCGCGGACGCGGTGCTGCCGCCAAGCGAATCGTTCATCGGCGACCAGATGGCGGTCGTCGACCCGGACAGGATCCGCCTCGCCCGCGACGCGATGCGCGAGGAGCTGGGCCGGGCCCTGGAGCCTCTGTGGCGGGCGGCCTATGCCTCCACCGCCGCCAATCGCTACGAATATTCGCCGGCGGCCAAGGGCGCCCGGCGGCTGAAGACGGTGGCGCTCAACTATCTGATGGCGGCCGGGGCCGAGGATGCTCCGGCCCTCGCCCGCCGGCAATATGACGAAGCCGACAACATGACCGATCGCCAAGGCGCGCTCGGGGCGCTGGTCAGCTCGGATTCGTCCGAGCGCCTCGGCGCCCTGGCCGCCTTTTACGAGCGCTACCGGGCCGATCCCCTGGTGCTCGACAAATGGTTCACGGTGCAGGCGCTCTCGACCCGCGACGACACGCTCGCGGCGGTCGAGGGACTGGCCGGACATCCGGATTTCACACTTTCCAATCCAAATCGGATGCGATCGCTGGTCGGCGCCTTCGCCGCCAACCTGCGCGCCTTTCACGATGCGTCGGGCCGCGGCTACCGCTTCCTCGCCGACATGATCCTGGCGGTCGACCGGCTCAATCCGCAGACGGCGGCGCGGCTGGTGCCGCCGCTCGGCCGCTGGCGCCGCTTCGATCCCGCCCGTCAGGATTTGATGAAGGCCGAGCTGGAGCGGATCGTCGCCACGCCCGGGCTCAGCAAGGACGTCTTCGAGCAGGCGAGCAAGAGCCTCGGCTAAGTCCGATTTAACCATTGCAGGTTAAGGATTTACCTGTCCGCGGTGGGATGCGGGCAGGGAGATTGCATCGCGTGGGTGAGATGGGCGGCATTGAGCCTGAAGGCAGCATCGAGGATCGCGCCGCGCCGCGCACCAATTTGCTGCTCGCGGCGACGGCGGAAGTCGGCGGCCGAAGCCTCCCGGTCCGGATCCGCAACCTGTCCGAAACCGGCGCCATGGTCGAGGGCGCGGGCCTGCCCGAGGCCGGATTGCCACTGGTCCTGATGCGGGGCGATCTCCAGGTCGCGGCGACCGTCGCCTGGGCCGCGGGCGGACGCCGCGGCGTGCGGTTCGCCGGGCCTACTCCGGTCAACGAATGGACCGGCGGCAAGCCGAGGCCGATCGACTGCACCGGCCTTCGCGACCAGCGGCGGGTCGACGCCATCCAGGCCGAGGCGCGGGCCGATCCTCCGGCGCTCCGCTCGTTGCGGGCCTCCGAGACGCCCGCCGCGCCGCCGCCGCCGCCGACGGACCTCGACAATCGGCTGGCCGAGGAGCTCGGCTACGTCCAGCGCCTGCTCGAAGGGCTTGGCGACGAGCTCATCGCCGACCTTCTCCTCATCCAGCGCCACGGCAAGTCGCTCCAGAGCCTCGACCTGGTCGGCCAGATCCTCGGCCACGTCTCCGCCATCCTGCGCGCCGACGACAAGGCCGCGGTGGTCGAGGAGATCGGCATGGAGGATCTGCGCGCGCGGCTGAAGCGCAAGGCGATCTGACCTCCCCTCCCTGGAAAGGAGGGGTCGACGAAAATCGGTGTCAGACACCAATTTCTAACTTGTTGAGTGTGTTCTAGGAAAGTCTCAGCCGACCCAGGCCGCCACTTCCGCCGCGACCTGGTTGGCCGCCTGGTTGAGCGCGGCGGGCGCGCTCGCCGCGTCGAGGGCGGCGACCGGGACCCGGGCTTCGAAGCGTCTCGTCTCGACCGATTCCTTGCCGCGCGAGACGGCGGCGTCGTAAACCACGACCGCCTCCATCCGATCGGCGTCGAGGCCGAACGCCTGGAGCGTGCCGGTCAGGCGCTGGCCGGGATCGAAGGTGAATTGCTTGGGATCGAGGACGACCCGGCCCGTCTTGGCGGCGATCGTCTCCGAAACGAGGCGCGCGAACATGATCGTCGGCACCTCCACCCATTGCGCGTCCTTGACGTAGGCGACCAGGGTGGCGCCGGTGCGCACCGGCACTCGCGGCGGGTTGAGCTCGGCGGGCGCGGTGGGCGGGACGACGGTGATCGCGCCGCTCTGCGGGCCGCTTCGGCTAGAGGCGGCAAGCTGGGCGTCCGAGGTCAGCCGCATCAGGACCGGCGGCACCTTGGGTCCGAAGCTGCAGCCGGAGACTGCGAGGGCGGCGGCGAGGGCGAGGAACGGGCGCATCTGTCTCATTTTTTCCTCGGCTTGTAGTCGGGCAGCTTCGAGCCGCCGATGATCCCGCCAGCGCCCTGCGTGTTGAGGCGCTGGGCGACGGCGTTCAATGAATCGGACATTTCCCTCAGGTCGCGGACGAGCTGACCGACCTCGGGAATGGTCTGCTTGGAGAAGGCCTGGAGGCCGGGGCGGGCGTCGCTCAACGTTGCGTCGAGAGTGCCCATGCTGGTCTCGGCCGCCCGAATGGTCTGCCTCAGGTCGGCGAGCATCGGCCTGACGTCGCCGGACAGCGACTTGTCGGCGGTCGCGGCGAGCTCGCCCATCTGCGCGGCGGCGACCCCGGTCTGGCGGATGGCGACCCGGGCCTCGGCGAGGGTGGCGGCGATCTCGTCCGAGCGCTCGGCGAGGTTGCGGCTGATCACCTGGACGTTCTCGAGGATCGCCGCGATCGAATTCTGATTGCGGTCGCCGAGCAATTCGGTGAGCCGGGCGGTCAGCGCCGAAACCCGCTCGAGCAGCTCCGGAGCGCTGTTCAGAAGCTGGCCGAGCGCGCCCGGCTTGGTCGGGATGAGCGGCACTCCGAACGGGCATTGCGCGTCCGGATTGACCTCGGGGCAGACGATCGGCCGGTCGACCCGGCGATTGCGCGGATCGCGCTCGGGCGGGTCGAGCTGGATCGAGGCGATTCCGGTGAAGGTCGCCTTCATCGTCGCGGTGGTTCCGACGATGACCGGAGTCTCCTCGTCGACGGAGATGCGGATGCGCACGAACTGGGGAGTCTTCGGCATCAGGTTGATCGATTCGACCTGGCCGACGGGGACGCCCGAGAAGGTGACGGCGCTGCCCTTGGCGAGGCCCTCGACCGCCTGACTGAACAGGATGTCGTATTTCTTGTCCTGGTCGCCGCCGGCCTGGCTCAGCCAGACGACGAACAGCACGAGGGCCGCGAGCATTCCGAGGACGACGGCGCCCACCAGGATATGGTTCGAGCGGGTTTCCATTAGGTCTCAGTCCCCCCGTTCGCTTCGGCCGTCCGGGCCTCGGCCTCGGCTTCCATGGCCTCTTCGGCCGCGCGCCCGCGCGGACCTCTGAAATACTCCTGAATCCATTCGTGGTCCAAAGCCAGCAATTCCGGAATCGTTCCGACCGCGATCACCTTTCGGTCGGCGAGCACGGCGACACGGTCGCAGATGGTGTAGAGCGTGTCGAGATCGTGCGTGATCAGGAAGACGGTGAGGCCGAGCCGCTCGCGAAGATCGACGATCAGCTGGTCGAACGCCGCGGCGCCGATCGGGTCGAGGCCGGCGGTGGGCTCGTCGAGAAAGAGCAGCTCCGGATCGAGGGCGAGGGCGCGGGCGATTCCGGCGCGCTTGCGCATTCCGCCCGACAGCTCGGCCGGGAATTTGGGGCCGGCGTCGGGGGGCAGGCCGACCATGACGATCTTGTAGGCCGCGATCTCGTCGAGCAGCTTCTCCGACAGGCGGGGATAGAATTCGCGCAAGGGGACCTGCACGTTCTCGGCGACGGTGAGGGTCGAGAACAGAGCGGCGCCCTGGAACAATATGCCCCAGCGCTTGCGGATCGGCTGAAGGGCGGAATCGTCGCGGTCGAGCATCGGCTCGCCGAACACCTTGACCTCGCCCGAGTCGGGCCTCTGGAGGCCGATGATCGAGCGCATCATCACCGATTTGCCGGTGCCCGATCCGCCGACCACGCCGATGATCTCGCCGCGCTTGACCTCGAGGTCGAGCCCGTCATGGATGACGGCCTCGCCGAAGCTGTTGCTGAGGCCGTGGACCTCGATGACGATCTCGCCGTCCTCGCTCACAGCCAGCCGACCTCTGTGAAGAAGACGGCGAAGAAGGCGTCGAGGACGATGACGAGGAAGATCGCCTGGACGACGGCGGTGGTGGTCCTGAGGCCGACCTCTTCCGCGTCCGACTTGACCTGCATGCCCTGGAAGCAGCCGGCGAGCGAGATGATCAGCCCGAAGACCGGCGCCTTGATGAGCAGCTGCCAGAGGTCGGTGAGCGGCACGACCTCATTGATCCGCTGGACGAAGGTGACCGGCGGGATATCGAGCGAGATCCAGCAGAAGATGCCGCCGCCGACGATCGCGACGATCGCGGCGTAGAAGCTGAGCAGCGGCATCATCAGCACGGTCGCGAAGACCCGCGGCAGGACGAGCGCCTCCATCGGCGAGACTCCGATCGTCCGCATCGCGTCCACTTCCTCGGCCAGCTTCATCGAGCCCAGCTGCGCCGCGAAGGACGAGCCTGAGCGGCCGGCGACCATGATCGCCGTCATCAGCACGCCTAATTCCTTGATCGAGCTCCGGCCGATGAGGTTGACGGTGAACACTTCGGCGCCGAACTGCCGCAATTGCACCGCGCCCTGCTGGGCGATGACGATTCCGACCAGGAAGCTCATCAGGCCGATGATCCCGAACGCATGGACTCCGACCACCTCGAAGCGCTGAACGACCGCGTTGAGACGGAAGCGGCGCGGCTGGCGAATGATCGCACCGATCGAGATCAGCATGCCGCCGAAGAAGCCGAGCAGCCCGACGAAGGTCCGGCCGGCCTCGACGGTCGCCGAGCCGAGCTGGTCGAGCACGCGCTGGAAAGGCGCCGGCGGATCGGGGCGCACCTTGACCGGCTGGTCGGCGCGCTCGACCTGCTGAAGCAAGGTCGTCAGCGAGGGATTGGCGCCGACGATCTCGCCGCCGCGCTCGCGCGCGGTGCGGTGGACGAGCCAGGCGCCGATCGTGTCCATCCGGCCGACTCCGGAGAGGTCGATGGTGAAGTCGCGGCCCTTGAGCCGGTCGAGCCGGTTGGGAAGCACGCCGAGCCGGGGCAGGGTGAGATCGCCCTGGAAGCGGAGCACGCGGCGGCCTTCCTCGGTACTGTCGGTGAAGCGGGCGACCGTGCTCATTGGCGCGTTCATGCTTCAATTCCAAAGCTCGGGCAATGCTGGACAAAGGCTAGGTCCGGATGCTTGAGACGAAGCCATGCAGGCGCGCCTCGCCATTTACGACATGGATCGGACGATTACCCGGCGGGCGACCTATACCCCCTTCCTGATTCACGCGGCGACAAAGCTGGCGCCGTGGCGGCTCATCCTGATGCCCGCCGTGCTGCTGGCGATGCTCGCCTACGTCCTCAAGCTGATCGACCGCGGCCGGCTCAAGGAGATCAACTACCTTCTGCTCATCGGCCGCGCACTGGCGCCGGAGCGGCTCGAGCCGGTGATCGAGAGCTTCGCCGACCGGCAGATCGCCGGCAACATCATGCCCGGCGCCCGCCGCGCCATCGCCGCCGACCGGGCGGCCGGGCGGCGGCTAGTCATGGCCACCGCCTCCTACCGCCTCTACGCCGCCGCCATCGCCCGCCGCCTCGGCTTCGACGACGTCATCGCGACCGAGACCGGGATCGACGCCCAGGGCCGGATCATCGCCCGGATCGACGGCGCCAATTGCTACGGCCCGGCCAAGAAGGACATGATCCTCGCCTGGCTTCAGCGCGAGGGGCTTGAGCGCGAAGCGGTCCACATCCGCTTCTATTCCGACCATGTCTCCGACCACCACGTCCACCGCTGGGCGGACGAAGCGGTCGCGGCCAACGCCCACTCGCGCCTGGTCCGGCTGGCGAAGGCGGAAGGCTGGGAAGTGGTGGACTGGGCGGAGAATTAATCCTCCCCGC